>JAOZTQ010000010.1:0-10839 GCA_029939085.1 Candidatus Nanopelagicales bacterium | reverse complement strand
ACTACGGTGATCGGACCCGAGGGTAAGCCGGTGGAACTGCAGGTGCGTACCCATCAGATGCACCGAGCGGCAGAGTTTGGCGTGGCTGCTCACTGGCGTTACAAGTCCGGTGGTGTGCCCAACAAGAGTGGACCTGACGATCTTGCTTGGGTCAGTCAGCTACTTGAATGGCAACGGGACACCGAGGACCCGGATGAGTTCCTGGACTCGCTGCGATACGAGCTTCGCAGCAACGAAGTCTTTGTGTTCACCCCGGATGGTGATGTCATCGCCTTACCGACTGGCGCTACGCCCATCGACTTCGCTTATTCGGTGCATACCGAAGTTGGCCATCGCTGTGTTGGTGCTCGAGTTAATGGTCGACTTGTGGCCCTCGAGTCGACCCTGAACAACGGCGACGTCGTAGAGATCTTCACAAGTAAAGACGAAAATTCAGGCCCAAGTCGCGACTGGCTCCAATTCGTCAAGAGTCCGCGTGCGAAGACGAAAATCAAGTCATGGTTCTCCAAGGAGCGCCGTGAAGAAGCGATCGAACGAGGTAAAGAGGCTCTGAATCGCGCCATTAGGAAGCGGAACCTCCCCATTCGTGAAGTACTCACACCGGAGCTGCTTACTGAGATCGCCCACGATCTCAGGCTGAATGACGTATCGGCTTTATATGCCGAAATCGGTGAGAGTCGAATGTCGGCCGATTCCGTCGTGAAACGCCTAGTGGAGCAAGTCGGTGGTCTGGATGAGGTGGAATCGGCTGGTGAAGTAGTCACCAAGCCGAAGAGTCGACTGGCTGGAGATCCTGGAGTCATTGTCGCGGGTGATCCCGATGTTTGGGTGAAGTTGGCTCGCTGCTGCACCCCGGTGCCAGGCGACGCCATCATGGGCTTTGTGACTCGCGGTTCTGGGGTCTCGGTCCACCGAACCGACTGCGCCAACGCCAGTAACCTCGAACTACAAGACAACCGAATCGTCGATGTCGAGTGGGCGCCGACGGAGTCCTCGGTGTTCCTTGTCAATATCCAAGTGGAAGCGTTGGACCGCGCGGGTTTGCTCTCGGATGTGACGCGTGGACTCAGCGAACAGCACGTCAATATCCTCAGCGCCTCGGTCACCACGACAAAGGATCGACTCGCGTTGTCTAAGTTCAGTTTTGAAATGGCCGAACCACATCATTTGGGTGCGCTGTTGCGGGCGGTGCGCCGAATCGAGGGCGTTTACGACGCCTATCGCGTTTAGTACTACTCCTCGGAATATTCCGAAAGCGCCCCTTCAGCAGCCGCTAGTAGGGCTTGTGCGGACTCCAGCGCAGATGTGGCCTTTGCGATTGCCCCCGCGTCTCCGGATTCCTCTGCAGTTGCCAACTCCTGTTCGCGCTGGGCGACTGAGTTCCGGAAGGTATTTGCGGTGGTCTCTGCTAATGCCCGAGCTGCTGGATCAGTTCGTTTCCACCGTTCTTGCTCGGAATCGCGAATCTTACGCTCAGCTGAACGCAGCCGTTTCTCAATCTTTGCCTTAGCGTCTCGGGGCACGTAGCCGATCTGATCCCATTGATCCATAAACTCACTAAGTTTTTGGCGGGCTGCTTGCGGATCGGTTACGGGGAAGAGTGCATCAACTTTGGCGAGGATCGCCTCTTTGGCTTCAAGATTCTTCTTCTCTTCTTCGTCCCGCTCTGAGAAAACAGCTTTCCGGGCATCGAAAAAGGTGTCTTGTGCGGCACGAAATGCTTGCCACAGCCGGTCCTCTTGCTCCCGAGTTGCTCGTGGTGCAGCTTTCCACTCAGTCATGAGGTCACGGTAGGCGCGCGATGTTGACGCCCAGTCGGTAGAGCTTGATAGCGCTTGAGCACGTCGAATGATGTCGTCCTTGACGACAATCGCCTCGGCTCGCTGCTCATCCAACTTGGCGAAGTGCTGGCGGCGGGCTTTGTCAAAGGCTGATCGAGCAGTCCGGAACCTTTCCCACTGCTCCTGTTCCGCGGCTTTGTCGAAACGAGGAAGTGCCTTCCACTCGTCGAGTAACTCGCGAAATTTCTGACCAGTGGCTTTCCACTGCTGCGAGTTAGCTAAGGATTCAGCTTCATCAGCGATGCCTTGACGCCTTGCTGAGGCGTCAGCCTTCGCTTGTTCTTTTTCCTCGGCGATTTCGGTTTTGCGAACCCCAGCTAACTCAGCGAGTTGATCTGCTTTCACGTCCAGCGCAGTCAGGTCACCTAGAAATGACGGCTCAGTTGCGGCCTGCTTTATCCGCTCCGCTAAGGCGACGGCGTCGGCAGGTTTCGCTTGGCCCTTCTTCAACCGGGTCCGCATCAGATCTAGTTCGACGACTAGATCCTGGTATCGACGTGTGAAGTAGGCAAGTCCCGCTTCCGGATCACCGGCGGCCCACTGCCCAATTGATCGCTCGCTTCCATCAGGCATACGAACGTAGACAGTGCCATCATCGTCCATTCGCCCCGGCACAGACTCACCCATTACTACTCCGTTCGGCTCTAACTGTTCACTAGGCCTGATCAGAAGAATAGCCACTGCAAGACGATGCCACCGCCGGTCAGTATCAGTAACGAGATGATTACGACCCACGCAACGATCTTCGTTCGATCGGCCTTCTTCTCCTCTTTAGTGCGACGAGCTTGTTGCCGCTCGTGCTTTTCGCGGGCGAGTCGACGCTCACGCTTGTTACTGCTTGCCATGGCACCTCCTGTGATGCTGGACAGTCTAGTCAACGCCCTCTCCCGGCCTGGGCACATCACCCCAGCTAAGTAGTGGCTACTCTTGCTGTGTGCTTGTGACTGGATTCCCTGCCGGCCCATTCGGGACCAACTGTTATGTCATCGCGCCTGGAAAGGGCAGCGAATGCATCGTGGTCGATCCTGGTATGGATGCCGTGGATGGGGTTCGGCAAGTCATCGACGACAATCGGCTGCGCCCCGTTGCGGTTCTGTTGACTCACGGTCACCTCGATCACACCTGGTCGGTAGTGCCGATCGCGCAGGGCTACGGGATCCCGGCATTTATTCATTCCGACGATGACAACATGCTGTCTGACCCCACCACAGCGCTATCACCTGATATGCAACACATGTTGCGGCAAATGTCGGATGAAGAGTTAGACCTGGAGCCGGACGATCTACGTCCGCTTCGAAACGGTGAGCGGCTCAGCCTTGCTGGCGTGGAACTCGACGTTACCCACGCGCCCGGTCACACTCCGGGATCGGTCGTATTCACACGATCTCCCGACGCAGAAATTCCTCCGTTGATGTTTTCCGGTGATGTCCTGTTCGCGGGATCGATTGGGCGTACCGATCTCCCTGGGGGCGACCACAATCAAATGATGGTGTCATTGCGTGACGTGATTTTGCCGCAGGCCGACGACATGGTGGTGTTACCGGGTCACGGACCTCAAACCACGATCGGGAATGAACGAGGCGCCAATCCGTTTCTACGAGATGTGGCCAACAGCCCGCGTCCACCAAGGAAGGGCATGTGAGCGATCAGCTGTCCGCCCCCAAAGGGGTCCCCGAGTATGTGCCGCCCCAATCCGCTGAGTTTCTCGCAGTAAGAGAGGGCCTAGCCGAACCCGCCAGGCTAGCGGGCTACCAGTACATCGAGTTGCCGGTCTTTGAGGATTACAACCTGTATGTGCGCGGAGTCGGGGAGTCTACGGACGTCGTCAGTAAGGAAATGTATACCTTCACTGATCGAGGTGATCGGTCATTTGCGCTGCGACCTGAGGGAACTGCGGGTGTTATCCGGTCGGTCATCCAGCATGGACTTCATCGGGGACAGCTGCCGGTAAAGTTGTATTACGCAGGGCCGTTTTTTCGTGCGGAGCGGCCACAGAAGGGTCGGTACCGCCAACTGCAGCAGGTCGGTCTCGAAGCAATTGGTTCTGATGATCCCGCATTAGATGCTGAGGTGATCGCGATAGCCGATCAGGGTCTGCGCGATCTAGGACTGACCCAGTATCAGTTGCTGCTCAACACTTTGGGTTGTGCAGAGTGTCGCCCGGGGTATCGAGCCGCTTTGACTGAGTTTCTCTTGGGGCTTGATCTGGATGAGGCGACCCGCGAGCGCGTCAAACTGAATCCGCTGCGGGTGCTTGATGACAAACGAGAGCAAGTCCAGCAGCAGTTACATGATGTGCCACTCATGATCGACTATTTGTGTGAGGACTGTCAGCAGCATTACGACAACGTCAGGCAGTACTTGCGACTCCACGGCGTCGAATGGCAAGAACAACCGCGACTCGTTCGCGGGCTGGACTACTACACCCGTACGACCTTCGAGTTCACACATGATCTGCTCGGTGCGCAATCGGGAATCGCCGGCGGAGGTCGATACGACGGCCTCATGGCGCAGTTGGGTGGACCTGATTTACCCGGGATCGGCTATGGCATCGGAACCGATCGCACTTTATTGGCGCGAGAAGCGGAAGGTCTGCCACCGTTGGGTAGTGCGCCCACGATGGTGTACGGCATCGGACTCGGCGAAACTGCTCGGGAACGGCTCACTCAGTTGGTGGCGAAACTTCGACATCAAGGAATCAGTACTGACATGGCTTTCGGCGGTCGTGGCCTCAAAGGTGCGATGAAGGCTGCAAGTCGTTCCGGCTCTCGGTGGGCCATCATCATTGGCGATGATGAGGCTGCGGCTGGAACAGTACAGCTCAAAGATCTCGAATCGGGCGAACAATCCGAAATCGAGATCGATCAGGTGCCAGCCGTTCTATTGGATCAACAACCAGAGGGAAACAAGGATGCTACGCAGTGACGAAGTAGGAAGCCTCGGTGAAGGCGACATTGATCGTGAAGTCACCGTTGCTGGCTGGATCGCGCGCCGCCGCGACCATGGCGGTATTGCATTCCTGGACCTGCGAGATGCCTCTGGAGTAGCACAAGTAGTGGTCCACGACCCCGAAGTCGCCAGTCCACTGCGAAATGAGTTTTGCATCCGGGTAATCGGTAAGGTCCACCGCCGACCCGACGGTAACGAAAATCCAGAACTTTCAACGGGAACCATAGAGATCTTTGCGGACACCGTCGAGATCCTGTCGGAAGCCGAAGCGTTGCCGTTCCCCATCGATGAGCATCTCCAGGTCGGCGAAGAGGCAAGGCTGCGTTGGCGATATCTCGATCTACGGCGTCCGGAACCTGCAGCTGCGCTACGGATGCGCAGTGAAATCAACCGCATTGCACGTAACGAGTTGGCCGAGCGAGACTTCGTGGAGGTTGAAACCCCAACTCTGACGCGTTCAACACCTGAAGGAGCACGCGACTTCCTGGTGCCGGCTCGGCTTTCACCAGGGCACTGGTACGCGTTACCGCAGTCACCTCAGCTCTTCAAACAGTTACTCATGGTGGCTGGGATGGAACGCTACTACCAAATAGCGCGCTGCTATCGGGACGAAGACTTCCGCGCCGACCGGCAACCGGAGTTCACTCAGCTCGATATCGAGATGTCCTTTGTTGATCAAGAAGATGTCATCGAGGTCGGCGAAGCAGTTATTCGCGCGTTGTGGTCACAGGTTGCACACCACGATATTGGCGACATTCCCCGGATCACCTATGCCGAAGCAATGTCCCGATTTGGTTCCGACAAACCTGACTTACGGTTTGGCCTGGAACTGGTCGAGCTGACGGACTATTTCAACGAGACGCCGTTTCGAGTCTTCCAAGCCGACTACGTCGGTGCCGTAGTTATGCCAGGCGGGGCATCCCAACCTCGGCGGACGCTGGATGCATGGCAAGAGTGGGCGAAACAACGCGGCGCGAGAGGTTTGGCCTATGTACTCGTTGCCGACGATGGCGAACTGGGTGGACCGGTAGCCAAGAACCTCAGCGAGGATGAGCGTGCAAACCTCGCGCAAGCGGCCGGCGCTAATCCCGGCGATTGCATATTCTTCGCTGCTGGTGAAGCCGCATCTGCCAGGGCATTGCTGGGCGCCGCACGTGTGGAGATCGCTGAACGACTAGAGCTATTTGATCCCGCAGAGTGGTCCTTCGTATGGGTTATGGACGCACCCATGTTTGAGCAGATCGATGACGGTAAGGGTGGCAAAGCCTGGACGGCGGTACATCATCCATTCACATCTCCCAACGCTGACTGGATTGACTCGTTTGAAGAAGCTCCCGGTGAGGCGCTGGCGTGGGCTTATGACTTGGTTTGCAATGGAAACGAGATCGGCGGTGGCTCTATCCGTATTCATCAAGGTCAGGTTCAGCAGCGGGTTTTCCAAGTCCTGGGCATGACCGAGGAAGATGCCAATGAAAAGTTTGGCTTCCTGCTCGAAGCTTTCCGCTACGGTCCGCCGCCCCACGGTGGCATTGCCTTCGGCTGGGACCGGATCTGCATGTTGCTTGCGGGAGTGAACAGCCTGCGAGAAGTCATCGCATTTCCAAAGACAGGTGGGGGTGCGGACCCGCTAACCGACGCACCAGCGCCCATCACACCGGAACAGCGAGAAGACGCCGGTATCGATGTGCTCCCCGAGGACATAGACGAGGCTGACGAGAGTGCTGAGCCAGGTCGAACCGAGGCGCAGGATCGGAAGCGCAACTAGTCAATGTCGCTGTTTGAGTCGTCAGGCGCTACTGACCAACCTTTGGCCGCGAGGATGCGGCCGACACAGCTGACGGAAGTGTTGGGGCAGCAGCAGGCTACTGGCGCTGGCTCACCACTAACTGAGTTGATCGCTGGTTCCGGCGGATCATCTGTCGTGTTGTGGGGGCCGCCCGGAACGGGCAAGACGACATTGGCACGGCTGGTGGCGACCGAACGAGGCGCGAACTTTCAGGAACTTTCCGCGGTATCCGCCACGATCAAAGATGTGCGATCCGTTGTCGAGGAGGGCAAGCGAAATCGAGAACTTTATTCTCGCGACACGGTGCTATTCATCGACGAAATCCACAGATTCAGCAAGACCCAACAGGATGCATTGCTGCCCGCCGTCGAGAATGGCTGGGTAACTCTTGTCGGGGCTACGACAGAGAATCCATCGTTTGCAGTGATTCCGGCGCTGTTGAGTCGCAGTTTGCTCGTGCCGTTACGCCCGCTGGAAACCGAGGACCTACGTCGACTGATTGAGCGAGCACTTACCGATCCGCGCGGTTTAGCTGATCGCAATGAGCTTTCCGACGAGGCAGCTGAACTGATTGTTCGCATGGCAGGCGGAGATGCTCGACGAGCACTGACAACCCTCGAAGCGGCCGCTGCGAGGAGCGACGGTGGTCGAATCGATACCGCAGATGTTGAACAAGTGCTCCAACAGGCGGCTCCGCGATATGACCGACAGGGCGATCGACATTACGACATCACGAGTGCGCTGATAAAAAGTATTAGGGGCAGTGATGTTGATGCTGCCTTGCATTACTTGGCCATCATGTTGTCAGCCGGTGAGGACCCTCGATTCATTTCCCGGCGACTTGTGATTTTGGCGAGTGAGGACATCGGGATTGCAGACCACACCTCGCTGCTAGTCGCCACCGCGGCTCATGAGGCGGTGAGTTTCATTGGTCTTCCCGAAGCGGGTTACGCCCTCGCTCAAGCGACTATCCATATGGCCCTCGCGCCGAAATCGAACTCGGTCAAGACCGCGCTGCAAGCGGCGATTCAGGATGTAGCCGACGGACGTACCGGACCGGTCCCGCCGGCTCTGCGAGATGATTCGACTGCTAGTGCACGCGCTGAGGGTGCGGGTCGCGGCTATGCCTATCCGCACAACTTCCCGAACGGGATAGTTGCTCAGCAATATGCGCCCGAGGTTGTTGCTGATGCGGTCTACTACGAACCAACCCAGCATGGCGCCGAGCAGCGCGCCGCTGAGACAGTTCGACTCATTCGAGAGCGGTTAGCGAAACCCGAGGGCAAGTGATGTCAACAATGGCGCTACTCGGAATGAGCCAATCCTGAGGTAGCCTCATGTTTTGGAAGGTAGGTGATGTCATGAGCAGGCTCTTGTGGGTGGGAATCGGAGCTGCCGGCGGGATTTACACTTATCGGCGCGGTCAGCGGGCTTGGGATCGCGCGAAAGAACGTGGCTGGAGCGGCACCGCGTCCATTCTGATGGCAGCAACCGCTTCCGCGTTGCAGACCGCTAGATTGCAGCTGATTGAACAAGACGCGATCCGGGATTCACAGCGGCAATTGACGGTCACACCGACTGAGACAACTGTTAATCGAGCGGAGGCCAGGAGGTCACCCGAGACTATTCCGGCGTCGCGGTCGTCCCAAAGTCTGCCCACTGTCACACTGGGGTAATGGAATCAGCTGAGATCCGGTCCCGCTTTCTGCAGTTTTTCGCGGATCGAGACCACACGGTTGTACCGTCTGCATCACTACTGCTGGACGACCCAACCCTGCTCTTCGTCAATGCCGGGATGGTCCCGTTCAAACCCTATTTCCTGGGTGAGGCGCCGCCGCCCTACCCACGTGCGACTTCGGTCCAAAAATGTGTCCGTACCTTAGACATTGAGGAAGTGGGTAAGACAACCCGGCACGCATCTTTCTTCCAGATGGCCGGTAACTTCTCATTTGGTGACTACTTCAAGGCCCAGGCCATTCCATTTGCTTGGGAGTTGCTGACCAACTCACAAGACACCGGCGGATACGGTTTTGAACCTGACCGCATCTGGGTGACGGTTTATCAAGACGATGATGAGGCAGCCGAGATCTGGCGACGAGATGTGGGTGTGCCAGCGGAACGCATTCAGCGGCGCGGTCAAGCAGATAACTACTGGTCCATGGGAGTCCCCGGGCCGTGTGGTCCCTGTTCCGAAATCTACTTCGATCGTGGCCCCGAGTTCGGCCGAGATGGTGGTCCGGTAGTCGACGAGGATCGCTTCTTGGAAGTGTGGAACCTCGTTTTCATGCAGAACGAACGCGGCGAGGGGCCAGCCAAGGAGGGCTACCCGATTCTGGGGGATTTACCCGCGAAAAATATCGACACTGGTATGGGTCTAGAGCGGATGGCCGCACTACTCCAAGGCGTTGACAACATCTACGAGATCGACACCACGCGAGCGATCTTGGATCAGGCAACTGCGATCACCGGCGCTCAATACGGCACTGACCCCGACCGAGACGTCTATCTGCGGGTTGTGGCCGATCACGCCCGAACCTGCACATTCCTGATTGCTGACGGTGTCGTGCCAGGTAACGAAGGTCGAGGCCATGTGCTGCGGCGGCTGATGCGCCGAGTAGTGCGAAATATGCGACTTTTGGGTGCATCAGAACCAGTCATGTCGCAGTTGGTCGATGCCACCGTTCGTTCGATGTCACCGCAATATCCCGAGTTGGAACGCGAAAAGAGTCGAATCGATTCGGTGTCGACCTCAGAAGAAGAGGCATTTCTTCGCACGCTCAAAAGCGGTACCCAGGTATTTGATCTCGCCGTAACTGAAAGCCGAAAAGGTGGGACGCTCAGTGGCGAACAGGCATTCCAACTCCATGACACTCACGGATTTCCCATTGAGTTGACCTTGGAGATGGCCGCAGAAGCAGGTTTAGCTGTCGACGAGGTGGGCTTTAGGCGCCTGATGACTGAGCAGCGGGAACGAGCAAAAGCAGATGCTCGCGCTCGGAAAGCGGGCTTGACCCCTGCGACGACTTATCGCTCTGTCCTGGAACGTTCGGGAAGTACTGATTTCACCGGCTATGTCGAGACCAACACGCAAGGATCCGTCGTCGGCTTACTCCGCGATGGTGAGGATGTGCCCGAGGTGATCCAGGGCGATGAAGTTGAGGTCGTGCTGGATCGGACCCCCTTCTATGCCGAGGGCGGTGGTCAACTGGGCGATCATGGCCGGATCGTGGCCGAGGATGGCTCCGTCGTTGAGGTTTACGATGTGCAGAGCCCCGTACCAGGTCTCTTTGTGCATCGTGGCACCGTCGCACAAGGTGAGTTCCGGCGCGGCGACACTGCGCTGGGCGAGATCGATTTCAGCCGGCGCAAGGGCATCAGCCGAGCCCATACCGCGACGCACATGATTCACAAGGCGTTTCGGGAGATGCTTGGTGATACTGCGACCCAAATGGGTTCAGAGAATGCGCCGGGTCGGTTGCGGTTCGACTTTCCAAGTCCAGAGCCAGTCCCGGAAACCGTGCTGGCCGATGCAGAAGCACTCGTCAACGACGTGCTGCAGGATGATCTGCAGGTTTCGGCTGCGCACATGTCGCAGGAGGAAGCAGTCGCAATGGGTGCGATGGCCCTGTTTGGCGAAAAATACGGCGATGTCGTGCGGGTCGTCTCCGTCGGTGACTGGGCACATGAACTGTGTGGTGGCACCCACGCGGGAACCAGTGGCCAACTAGGCGTTGTGAAGTTTTTGTCGGAGTCATCGATTGGTGCCGGGGTGCGTCGCGTTGAGGCGCTGGTTGGTTCCGACGCCTACCGATTCCTCGCACGCGAACACCACTTGGTTAACCAGATGGCGCAACTAGTGAAGGTTCCGCCTGAGGAGGTTCCAGACCGAGTCGCGGCCATGATGCAGCGGCTGAAGCAAGCGGAAAAAGAACTTGCTCAGATCCGAAAGAACCAGATGCTGTCGCAAGTCGAATCAATCATGGGCAGCGGAACTGATGTTGGCCGCTACCGGTTGTGGGCCATTGAAGCGCCCGAGGGACTCAACGGCGGTGAACTTCGAGAGTTAGTGACCCGCGCCCGGTCGATGGTGGTTCGAGATACGCCAGTGGCTTTAGTCGCGGCTAGCGTCAACGGCGATCGGGTGTCATTGGCAGCAACCGTCAATGAGCAGGGACTGAGCGAATCGCTGTCAGCACGCGAACTGCTGGCCGCAGGTCTACCGGCGATCGATGGTAAGGGCGGGGGTAAGGACGATATGGCTCA
>JAOZTQ010000147.1:1481-4533 GCA_029939085.1 Candidatus Nanopelagicales bacterium | reverse complement strand
AGGCCTTAGCTTTACTCCTAGACTGGAAATGTCGGATTTATGGCCTCAGCATGATCGCTGCCCCCGCAGCGATCACTTGCGAGATGTGTCTCACTGTTGTTCGGCAGAGGTTAAGTCAGCGACGTTTGATCGAAGGGTGGGATATGCGAATCGGACTTGTGCTCGGTGGTGGTGGATTGACCGGTGGGGCTTTCCACGCGGGCGTCTTGAGTGCCCTTGCTGATGCGGGATCGTGGGACGCGAGAGAAGCTGACGTCATTGTTGGGACTTCAGTGGGATCCATTACCGCGACTTCGTTACGAGTAGGCATTGCCCCCGCCGACCTCCTGCGACGTCAACTGGGTCAGCCACTTTCTCCCACATCGGAGCGACTGGTTGCTCGAATGCGCGGCGGGGCAGATGAGTACCCGCGCATACCGGGCCGGCTGCGTCCTGCTGCTCCGCATCTGTTGAAAATGTTTGCGCGTTCGCCTGGTTCGGCAACGTTGGGAAAGATGGCCGCAGCGACTCTGCCGGAAGGTCGGACATCCACTGAGAGCATTTCGCAAAGTATGTCGGCGCTGTGTATGGGGGAGTGGCCACATCCAATGCCATGGATAACCGCACTGCGACTCACCGATGGCGAACGACAGGTTTTTGGTCGAGATCCGGCCGACTCTTCTACTGTGCAGATTGGGTCTGCGATTGCGGCGTCCTGCGCGATTCCAGGGTATTTCGCACCTGTTGTTATAGAGGGTGCACGTTATGTCGATGGCGGCACCGCATCTGCCTGCAATGCCGACGTACTCGCAAACGAAGAATTAGATGCGGTGATCATCAGCGCACCCATGGCGATACATTCAGGTCCTCGTTGGGCGGCGGATGCACTCATTCGGCGGGCGATAAGGCGTCAGGTTAACAAGGAGATCGCAATGCTGACCAAGTCACACAAGCAGGTCTTCCTTTTCGCTCCTACCGAGCGTGATGCAGCTATTATGGGCGCTAACCCTATGGGCGACGGCAAGGCAGCCGCGGTGGCAAGATCGGTAAGTGGCAGTGCCTTGGCTCGAATCAGAGATGATAGTCGTTTGCGATCACTGGGCGGCTGACTGGAAGTGGTGTCCTCGGCCGCTCTGGCTTGCGTTGCTTTGCGCTACTGGCTGAATTTGTGGTGACTATTTGATGTGGGGTGGACGCTGTTGTCCACCCCACTTCAATTTTGGGCTCAGGTCTAACTCCAGGGCCCCTAATCGACATAGATGCCGTTAACGATGTCTGCGAACTCCTGCTCTACGTAGTTGCGTTTCACTTTCAGGGTTGGTGTCAGTTCGCCGTCATCAACCGTCAGCTCTTTAGGCAAAATTCGGAACTGCTTAATGGTCTCCCAGTGGTTCAGTCCCGAGTTCAGTTCATCAATGGCGTTCTGTACTTGATTCTTGAGCTGATCGTCATTCGCCAACTGCTCAATCGTGAGATTGGACTGCCCGTTCTGCTGTGCCCAAGCTGACACTGCATCACCATCTAGCCCGATCAAAGCGCTAGCAAATTTCCGATCCTGTGCGATAACGCATACTGCACCAGCGATGCCGCACTTGGCTTTTAGCTGGGCCTCGAGCGCACCTGGTGCGATGTACTTGCCATTTGAGGACTTGACCAGATCTTTCTTTCGGTCAGTGATCTTGATACGACCTGCATCGTCAATGACGCCGATATCGCCTGTCGCGAACCAACGATCTCGACCGGGTGCTTGATCACCAAAGACTTCCTCGTTGGCTTCATCGCGATGTCGGTAGGCACGCATTACGCCACCACCTCGGATCATGATCTCGCCGTCATCAGCAATCTTGATTTCAGTTCCGGGCATCGGCTGGCCTAACGTTCCCGGCATCAGTGAGTTGGGACGCGAAATACAGGCACCGCCGCAGACCTCGCTAAGACCGTAGCCTTCCAGGATCGGTACGCCGATAATGTCGAACCATTCGTTGATCTCCGGGCTCAGAGCTGCCGAACCGGACACCATGTGCCGCATATTGCCGCCCAGCCCCTCCCTAACCTGGGAGAAGACCAGTTTGTCGGCCAGTTTGAGCTGCCAACCGCCGTAACTCTCGCCGTTAATTTTCTTCTGGTACTCGCGATGGCCGACCTTGAATGCCCAGTTGAAGAGCTTCTCTTTAGCGCCGCCTTCTTCGGCTATGCGGGATTGTATTGAGGCGTGAGCTTTTTCGAAGATTCTTGGCACACCAGCCATAACCGTGGGCTTCACGATGCCGAGGTTAGGAAGGATTTTATTGGGTCGACCGTCTACTACGGTGACACCGCCTACCTGGAGGTGAGCGCCGAGCAGCAGGCTGCCAAATGCGTGAGCCAGTGGCAGCCAGAGGAACTGAACATCGTTCTCATCCAAAACGCCTAAGCCGTCCATAGCTGCGGCTTCATAGGTCCAGTTACCGTGGGTGAGTTCGACACCTTTCGGTTTACCCGTTGTACCTGACGTGTAGATCAGGGTTGCCAAGTTGTCTGGGCCGGTGGCATCAACTCGTTCTTGAATCAGATTCGGATAATCTGCCAACAGGGCTTTGCCCTTCTCCCGCAACTGGCTCCAACTCAAGACCTTGTCGCCGTCGCCTTCGCCGTCAATCAAGATGATGGTCCGCAGTTGCGGTAGGTCACCATCGGCTTTGTCAGCCTGTGACTGATCTTCGGCAATAAGTATGGTCGTTCCTGAATCGTCCAGGATGTACTGCACATCAGGTTTTTCCTGACTTGGATACACCGCGGTATTTGCGGCACCCGACAGCATGATGCCAAAGTCAGCAAATACCCATTCGAGCCGAGTGCTGGAGGCGATGGCGACCCGATCTTCCATCCCGACGCCAAGGGCAACGAGACCCGCGGCTATTTCCGAGGACTCTTGAAGCGTTTCATCCCAGGTGTAGGTTTTCCAACTATCGCCGTCGGGTTTGCGGAACGCCTCTAGCGGGCCGCTTTCCTTAACTCGGTTGAGAATCAACTGACCGAAAGAGGGAGCAGGGGTGGCCATTGGCTCATCAAAAGAGCCGCTGGTGCGACCTGC
>JAOZTQ010000147.1:0-1381 GCA_029939085.1 Candidatus Nanopelagicales bacterium | reverse complement strand
GCGCAATCGGGGTGAAGCGTCGGTGTGTTTGCAGATTTCGATGCGTGGGTCGACTAGGTTCCAAATATCGGATATTTGAGGAAACGATTGAGGAGAGTCTGATGAAAAAAGTAATTCGGGCCTTGGCACTAAGTGTTGGTGTCACTGGTCTCATCATGGGCGTGATGGCCCCTACTGCTGCACAAGCGAAGACACCCCCAGGCTATGAGAAGTGCGGTGATGGCACATTCCATGTCCTAAGTAAGGGAGACACAATCACCGACGACGCTGGCACCACCAAGAAGGTTAAGAAGGGTTACTACACGACTTACGTGTATAGCTCCGGCGAGATTAACTGCTACGACGCATCTCGCTTGTTCCACAATTATCTGGGATGGGAAGCGACTTACGAGAAAAAGCCGCCGGCCGATCCTGCAACATTCATTTCAAAGGGCAAGTACGCACTGGATGAAGGTGGATCCAAGAAGTATTCCTGGAAGAAAGCAGTGAACTTTAGCTTCGGAAGTGATGAAAGTGGCTTCGAGGGCGGCTTCATCATGCGCAAGGTAAAGAACGCCAGCTAACTGCGGCCAAAAAAGTAACCGTACGCCGGGTTTCGGTGAGTGGAGTTATCCGCCCACCGAAGCCCGGTTTGTTATTTCGGGTTGATGAACCGTTGTCGTGGGCGATCGGAAAACAGCGCCACCTGCCGATCAGGCTGCGAGTCCTGTGATGGCGGGCGACTAACCGCTGTTCTCGCCAGGACTGATTAACGCCGGACTCGTGCACGGGTTACCGGGCTGCTTGGCTTAAGTCCCTGCTGGTCTACCGCTACCACTCGGAAATAGCGGAAACGAGGTTTGCTGATCTTTGTGACTTTGCCGGACCATCGGTTCTTGTTGGTCTTGGCGATAGTGCGCCACTTCGATCGCCCGTCGCGACTGACTTGGACCCGATACCTCGATACATATGGCGCAGGCCGCCAGGTAATCTTCACGCGCAGACGATTCCGCACCTTAACTTTCGGTAAACCTGGAGCGTAGATCACGGAGTCCGTTGGTGGCTGAGTGGTCGCAGGGCCGTCCTTCCGTTTGGCAGGAGCGCCTGGCTTCGTAGGAGCTTCGGGATCGAACGGCAGTTGGGGATCAAGTGGCAATCCGGGAGGCTCGGGCGACCCTGGCCCGCTAGGAGATCCTGGTCCGGGTTCGTTAGGCAAGTTCGCGGACGAGAGTTGTACGTCTGAACACGCGTAGAAGGCTTCCGGGGAATCGCTGCGTTGCCACACGACATAGATCAAATGTCGCCCCGATCGTTGTGGCAGATAGAAACGCATTGTTGTGGTCAACTCGCGGGGTCTTGCGCCAGTGTCATGCACTAGATCAAGATCTCCCCAGTTCAACCG
>JAOZTQ010000146.1:2316-4582 GCA_029939085.1 Candidatus Nanopelagicales bacterium | reverse complement strand
GAACAGGTTCTGCGACCGGCGCGGGTGGCCGTATCCAACCCCGAGTGAGCAGAAATTGAGTAGACCAACAGCCAAGGAGGTGTGACATGGCAATTTCACCAGAGCAAGCAGGTAAGGATCTGTACAAGGATCTTGGCGTTGCCAAAGACGCCTCACAATCCGAGATCAAGAAGGCTTACCGCAAGCTGGCCCAAGAATTACATCCGGACAAAAATCCAGACAACGCCCGGGCCGAAGAGCGTTTCAAAACCGTTTCGGAGGCGTACTCAGTTCTATCCGATGAGAAAAAGCGCAAGGAATACGACGAAGCGCGAGAGATGTACGGCAAAGGCGGTTTCCGATTCCCCGGCGGGGGCGGAGACAGTGGCGGAAACTTTAGTGACATCTTCGGTGGCGCCGGTGGCAACGTAAATCTGGGCGATCTGTTCGGGGGCATCTTCAACCGTGGTGGTGGTCAACCTGGTGGTCCTGGGCCGCGACGGGGACGACGCGGCGCAGATGTGGAGTCGGAGGTTTCACTGTCATTTGAGGATGCACTCAATGGTGTGACGCTGCCACTACAGCTCACCGGAGACGCGGCTTGTAACGTCTGCCATGGCACGGGAGCCAAAAGCGGAACCGTACCGAGGCTTTGCCCTTCCTGTGAAGGAACCGGACAGGTATCACGAGACGCAGGTGCCTTTGCTTTCCCAGAACCATGCCCCGAATGCCGAGGCCGAGGTTTGGTAGTTGATGATCCTTGCGCGGCCTGTCGCGGCACGGGCCGAGGAACGTCGACTAGGACAGTGCAGACCCGGATACCGGCGGGCGTCAAGGACGGCCAACGTATTCGTATCGCCGGAAAAGGTGCTCCCGGCGAAGGGAACGGACCGCCGGGAGATCTATTTGTCGTTGTCCATGTGCTCAACCACCCGGCGTTTGGTCGATCTGGAGACAATGTGACGGTCAAAGTTCCTGTCTCTTATCCCGAGGCTGCCCTCGGGGCTCAGATCAAGGTTCCGGTACCAGGCGGCAAAACCGTCAAGCTGAAAATTCCCGCAGGAACCGCTAACGGCCGTACCTTCCGGGTTCGAGGTAAAGGAGCCCGTCGCAGAGACGGTAGTAACGGCGACTTACTCGCCACCGCGGAAGTTCAAGTGCCCGCTTCGCTAGACGAGTCAGCACGGGAAGCGCTAGAAGGTTACGCCGAAGTCCTTGGGGATACAGATCCTCGCGCCGAATTAATGCGTAATGCAGGGATAGCAAACGGTGGTGGCTGATGACAGATCCGACTCGAAGTAAGGTGCGGCATTTGCCCCGGCCAGATGACGATCAGCCGGTTTACGTCATATCGGTTGCTGCCTCACTCGCCGGTCTACACCCGCAGACATTGCGGCAATATGACCGACTCGGGCTGGTTTCGCCAGCACGAGTCAACGGACGCAACCGGCTGTACTCAGCACGGGACATCAGTTTGTTGCGCCGGGTGCAGCAACTAGGCGATACCGGCATCAATCTCAGCGGAATTACCCGAATCATCAAGCTTGAGGAGGAGGTCGAGATGCTCCGTGAGCGCATCGACGATCTGACGAGTGAGCAGCACTCCCGAGCGTTAGTACTGGCACGACCGCGGCGGCGCCGGTCGGGCTGAAGTAAAGGAGACATTTATGGATTTGAAGTTCACAACGAAAAGCCAAGAAGCGATCAGTGCTGCCGTACAACAGGCCGCCTCATTAGGTAACGCACATGTCGAGCCGCCCCACCTTTTGGCGGCTCTCCTTGGCCAAGGGGAAGGAATCTCCTTAGCACTTTTGACCAATCTGGGGGCGGATCTGACCGAACTTGCAGCGGCTGTAGAACAGCAACTGCAGGCATTGCCCAGCGCGTCAGGATCATCAGTATCTGCACCACAACTGAGTAACACGGCTTATCAGGTGCTCAATGATGCCCAAGCCCTCGCGGCGGAGCGAGATGATGAATTTATCTCGACCGAGCACATCCTCATCGCGTTGGCGCAGTCCGAAAGCGAGGGTGCACTGCTTTCTAATGCTGGTGCAACGCCGGTTGCACTGTTGGACGCACTCTCAGCGTTACGCGGCTCGAGTCGAGTGACAACCCCGGATCCGGAGGACACGTTTCAGGCGTTAGAAAAGTACGGACAGGACCTCACGGAACTAGCACGCGAAGGCAAGATTGATCCTGTCATTGGCCGAGATTCCGAGATCCGCCGAGTGGTTCAGGTGCTCTCGCGCCGCACAAAAAACAATCCAGTCCTTATCGGTGAGCC
>JAOZTQ010000146.1:0-2216 GCA_029939085.1 Candidatus Nanopelagicales bacterium | reverse complement strand
TGCGTGGCATCAAGGAAAAATACGAAGCACATCACAAAGTAGCGATTGCAGACCAAGCATTGGTAGCTGCCGCAACGCTTTCCGACCGGTACATAACCTCCAGATTCCTGCCGGATAAGGCAATCGACCTAGTTGATGAGTCAGCCTCGCGACTCCGGATGGAAATCGACTCCTCGCCAGTAGAGATCGATGAACTGCAACGAGCAGTTGATCGGTTGCACATGGAAGAACTCGCTCTTTCGAATGAGAAAGACGATGCCTCGGTGGAACGCCTGGCCAAACTTAAGACAGATCTGGCCGATAAAGAGGAAGAACTGCGGGGACTTCGTGCGCAATGGGATCAGGAGAAAAAGAGCCTGGATCTCATCGGTGAACTGAAGATTCGTATCGATGAACTACGCAGTGTCGCGGAACGGGCCGAACGGGATGGTGATTTTGAACAAGCCTCCCGAGTCCTCTACGGCGAGATTCCAGCCCTCGAAGCCAATCTTGCTGATGCCGTGGCAAATAGCGATGATCGCGACGATGCGATGGTGGCCGAGCAGGTGACGGCGGATGACATAGCTGAGGTCGTGGCGGCCTGGACCGGAATACCGGCGGGTCGGCTCATGGAAGGGGAAACCCAGAAGTTGCTCCGCATGGAAGAAGTTCTCGACGACAGAGTGGTCGGCCAACCCGATGCCGTTCGAGCGGTATCGGATGCGGTGCGTCGGAGTCGAGCGGGCGTGGCTGATCCGGATCGACCCACAGGATCATTTCTTTTTCTTGGACCAACGGGTGTCGGCAAAACCGAACTCGCTAAAGCCCTCGCTGAATTCCTGTTTGACGATGAGCGCGCCATGACTCGTATCGATATGAGTGAGTACAGCGAGAAGCACGCAGTCGCTCGCTTGGTCGGAGCACCACCCGGATACGTAGGTTACGAGGAGGGTGGTCAGTTGACTGAGGCAGTACGGCGTCGGCCGTATACGGTAGTCCTCCTGGATGAGGTTGAAAAGGCACATCCTGAGGTCTTCGACATACTGCTTCAAGTGCTCGATGACGGTCGACTCACCGATGGTCAAGGTCGCACGGTTGATTTTCGCAACGCCATCCTGATTCTGACTTCGAACCTAGGATCGCAGTACTTGGTGGATCAGTCGTTGGACTATGACAAGCGTCGCGAAATGGTGATGGATGTTGTTCGCACTTCATTCAAACCAGAGTTCCTCAACAGACTCGATGAGACGGTTATGTTCAACCCGTTGAACACCACCGATCTGGTTCGGATCGTTGACATTCAGCTGGCACAACTGCAGCAACGTCTGGCGGATAAGCGGTTGACCTTGGAAGTTTCCCAGGCGGCGAAAGACTGGTTGGCGATGAACGGGTTCGACCCGGCATACGGGGCTCGACCGCTGCGCCGCTTGGTGCAATCGGCAGTGGGTGACCAGTTGGCGCGAGAAATCCTTTCCGGTGAGATCCGCGACGGTGACACAGTTTTAGTTGATGTGGCGGACGAGTCACTCGACCAACTTTCAGTCACACGTGCCTGAGTGTTGAGTGACTCCCGGGCCCTGAACCAGGTCGAACAAGTAGCCAGTTGGACGAGCCACAAGATGAATTCTTCGTGACGTGACTGAACGACAGGTTGCCACGGGCCGGATGCAAACCGAAGCCGATGAAGTGAATGTGTAGTCTCGGCAGCGTGGAAGAAAAGTCGCGATGGGACGGACTTCCGCGACGACTCTTTTCGGAAGCCCTAGGGACGGCTATGCTCGTCGCGGCCATTGTTGGATCCGCGATCATGGGCAGCGAGCTCACCGGAGACGCCGGTCTCACGCTACTGATCAACATGCTCAGTACTGTCTTGGCCCTTGGCGTCTTGATTTGGATTCTCGGACCTGTTTCGGGCGCGCACTTTAATCCAGCGGTAACTCTTATCGCGGCAGTTCGTAAAGAGGTCCCGCCTCGGGAGGCGATTCTCTACATCGTCATGCAGATCAGCGGTGGCCTACTTGGGGTTGCGCTCGCAAATGTCATGTTCGATCTACCCGCCTGGCACGTTTCCGACCGAGAGCGTTCCGCGCCGGATCTCTTACTCGGTGAGGTCGTGGCCACAGCGGGCCTACTGTTAGTTATTGGTGCGCTGACCAGAACTGGCAACGGGCGCCTGGGACCACTCTTGGTACCAGCATGGATCGGTGCTGCGATGTTTTTTGCATCCTCGACGTCAT
>JAOZTQ010000145.1 GCA_029939085.1 Candidatus Nanopelagicales bacterium | reverse complement strand
TGCGGCAACGAGAGATTTCATGAGAGTTTCTCACTTCTGTGAATAGATACGACGGACACATTTGTTGTACCCGGTTTTCAGCGGCCTAAACCTCTGCGAACATATTGCAGCCAAAAATTGACACTCACGTTTGTTCTCTGTCCTGGTCGCGGATTTCTGCGTCTTCCTGATCAGTCGTGGTCGTGCCGCGGTAGCGACCAGGTATCCGCTCACGCGTCACACCCAAGGCTTTTCGTAGCGGCAGGATGGGGCGTATCACTAGCTCAATGAAAATGATCAAGAGAAGCAGGGCGGCCACGAAGAGCACTACACCCAACAGGAGTTGGTTTTCCGAGTAAAGCGCAGGATACGAGTATTGCCCTGCGTTGAGCAGGTCTAGGTCAATCCGACCAAAGTAGAGGTACTCCACAGCATTGATGGCTACTTGATGGAGCACGTAGAACGCCACGATGATTCCCAAACAGTAGGCCAAGGCGTTACTCGGCGTATTCAGAAACCGCATACCCACCGCCATGAGCAGGAGCGCCAAACACCAGCAGGCAACGCTGACCAGGACTCCCGCGGCAGTCAGGGCACCAGTGGTGAAGTTGGCGTCATTCTGCACAGCCGAAGAACTCACCAGAAACCAGTAAGATCCCGCAACCACGACGAGCAAAACTGCCCCAGCCAACACACCGTCCCGGCGGACATATTCCAAGACCTCGCTATTCCGGATCAGAATCGCTCCGAGGAGGAACATCGCGAAATACCGAAGAAAGGCTCCCCAGCCAAGGTACTCAGCAGTCCAAGCGTCCGGTGCATCGGCGCCATCGGCTACGAGTTGTCCTACTACGGTAACGAGAGCCACTGGCACCACCCACAACAGCAACCCGCCGCGTCGGCGTGCGATCCGCGTGGTCCATGCAACAAAGCGATCCGCTGACGGTGACCGTAGCCACTGCAGAATGGGTAGGCCGATCACCGAAAACGCAAAGAGAAATCCCAACACCCAGAGCCACTGCCCCACTGCAGCCACGATGGTAGAAGCTCCGTATCCGGAAATGCCGTTGTAGAGGTCCGCGAAGTAGACCGGGTAGTACTCCCATAGCGAACCAGAAAAGCCATTCCACGGCATGAGCCACGAAGCCAGCGGAACCAGCAGCACGCTGCCGATGACGTAGGGAATAGCCAACCGCAGCACCCGCTCAATCACGTATTCTTTCGAGCTCCTCCGTTCGAGGCTCATCATGGATGCGGCACCTGACACCAGGAAGAACACTGCAATGCCTACGGGCGGGATGATGACAAAGATGCTTTTGAGCCAAACCGCATCCTGTACTGGACCACGCGGAACAAACGTCAAGTGATCAAGTAGCCCCTGCGACCAGAAATGATCAAAGAACACCGTCAACAACGCAGCGATCCGAATCCAGTCCAAGAAATACAAACGTGACGACGCGATGGTGCTTGCGGCGGATTGCCCGTCGGACGACTGAGCGCCCGCACCCGAACCTGACGGAGCACTACTCACCGCACACCTCCCTCGGGCAGTGGTGACCACCCGTGACGGACTGTCTGCGGGCTCTGTTCGCCGATGGCCCGAGTGTACTCTCGCCCGATCAGGCTGACCGGTCGCGCCAGACCAGAATGGTCGACGAGTGGCATGATCGGCGCCAGCCTTCAGCACAGATTCGTCGGCGTTGCACCGCCGCTACTCCCGTCGACCAGGCAACATAGCCAGTCGGATCAGCCGTTAGCAGGTCGAGTCGGGATACCTCGACGGTCAGTCGTGAACCCGACCGTGGACTTTTTACCCCGCACCTCATACGACACTGCCCGCACCTGCACCTTGTACTTTGTGTTCGGCGACAGTTTCGTGTAGCCGCGGGAGATCCAGCCATTCAGATTCGGCTTCGGATCTTTTTCCGACCACTTCTTCCAATTCCCGCTCGTCTCCTGGATGCGAGTCTGATAGCTCGTGACGGTCACATCACCTTTGGGGTGTTTCCATTTTGCAGTAGCTTTCTTCGCCATCAGTGTCTGGTCTGACACCTGCAGTTTGCGGACCTTACTCGGACCGACCGGATTGCCATTCGCATCAAGTGCCTGATCCGGGATCACACCCTCACCCGACAAAGTGATGGTCGCGACACCAATGGCATTGGATTTCAACTTCAGCAAGGCCACCGACTCACCAGCCACACGAGGGAAGAACTCCACCTTCGCCGTACAGGACTTACCTGGCGCCACCCGAGCCTTGGTGCAATCCTTCATACCGGCATCGAACTCATCTTCCGCGTCATCCTTGATAGTGAAACCAGAGATTTTCAATGGTTCGTCACCGACGTTCTTTATTTTGATGTCTTTGTACTTGGCTGTGAACACCGCTACCTTGCCCAAGTCACCATAACTTGCCTTCACTACAGCGCCACCGGGATTGGCGCCCGGTCGGGCAAACCCCGACGCTGCGAACTCGGTACGCGCACTCGGAAATTCCCGGGGAGTCAACGACACCACCTCGCCGAACTCACCCGGAGCAGTTGGGGCGAATTTCACCGAACCTTTACACCCTTGGCCATCCAGCAGCGTCAAAGTGTCCCTGCTGTTGGCGCATTGCCCCTTCGCGGTAAACGAAAAATCTGACCGATTACCTTGGTCCTCCTCGATATCCACCACAACCGGTTCAACAGTCAACGGGAACGAGTGCTGCACAGTCACTTCCTTCGACGCAGAAGCGCCCACCTTCACCGACCCAAAATCCACATCCGGAGGCGTCACCTGCAAGCCACCCGCCACGGGGACTGGAACTTGCGAGCAAGATGCGGTGCCCGAACATTTGTCGGGCCCATCGGTGGTACCAACACCCAGTTGCCCATATTCGCTCGCTCCCCAGCAGAAGGCCTGACCGCCATCTGCAGTTGAGACTGCGCAAGTGTGCTCGAAGCCGGCGGAAATGTCGGTCACCGAACCGTTTGTGAACCAGTCACTATCGGAGACCTTCAGCGGATAGTGCTGATTGGCATTGTTCGTGACCTTTTTGCCGGCGCCGAGCTGTCCCAACTTGGGGCTTCCCCAGCAGAAGGCTGTGCCTGGATCGCCCGCTACCGCACAGGTGTGCTGTCGGCCCGTCGTTATCTGGCTATAGGTAAGTGGACGACCATTATCAGGTCCTGTCACCGCACGCGGCGAGGCATGAGAATCAACGGGCGGACCATCTCCAAGCCGACCAGAATCGCCTAGGCCCCAGCAGTAAGCGTTACCGTCAGCTTCTCCCGTCAACGCACACGTGTGCCCCTGGATGCCGGCGGAAATCTGCCTCACCCCCGATAGGAACATGCTCGGATCGTTTTGCTCGCCTGTCACCACCTGCACCGGCACAAGCGAGCACGATTCGGCTTCAGGACACGTGTTAGGCCCCTTGGCGGTACCAATACCCAGTCGCCCGGAGCCGTTGTTGCCCCAGCAGAAGGCTCTTCCGCCAGCTACAGCAGAGACTGCGCAAGTGTGGTCAAGGCCGGCGGAAATGTCGGTCACTGAACCGTTCGTGAACCCGCCACTATCGGAGACCTTCAGCGGATAGGACTGCCGATCGACGTTGATCGTGTCCTTATCGTCGGTGCCGAGCTGTCCCGACTTGGGGCGTCCCCAGCAATAGGCACTACCACCCGATATTGCACAGGTGTGCCTCTTGCCCGTCGTTATCTGGCTGTAGGTAAGTGGACGACCATTATCAGGTCCTGTCACCGCACGCGGCTCGGCATGAGAATTTGCGGTTGCGTCAACACCAAGCCGACCACCGTGCCCTAGGCCCCAGCAGTAAGCGTTGCCGTCAGCTTCTCCTGTCAACGCGCACGTGTGCTGAGTGCCGGCGGAAATTTGCTGCACTCCGGACAAGACCCCGGAACCAGCAACGCCCACAACTCGCACTGGTACCGGCGAATAGGTCTCTATTTGACCGTCGCCAAGCTTCCCGTGTTGGTTGCTTCCCCAGCAGTAGGCAAATCCACTACTGGTCACAGCGCACGTATGGTCCCGACCATTCGAGATTTGGGCCACCGTGCCTGTCTCCTGGGCGTTGATGTAGGTCACGGGATCTACCGCTTCACTGCCACTACCTAACGCGCCACCCGCGCTACCGGCGCTGACATCAGCAGCAGACGAACTTGCCCCACTCCCCGCACCGGCGTCGGACGCGGTAGCAGCCGGAGCGACCAGCAACCCCAACACCAAACCCACTGCAGCGACCACAGTCACCCACAACAAACCAACAACACTCCGACGGGAGTTCAACATACGTTCCTCACACAATTCTCGACAACAGAACTGCCTAATGAACAGAATCCAAAGGCAACCAGGAAAGTCGCGGTCAGGATAGCCGAAACCACCCCCCCTATATCCGGAAAACCGCCACCCATACACAACGAATGCGGCGCCGAGTCGAAGCTGGACGCCGCATTTGCACGTTCACATCTACAAGCAGACGTCTCTCCCCGAACGGAAATTGATGTCCACTATCGCTGGAGATTAACGGTCCGTTTACATCAGGTGTGAATGGACATCCTACTTCCATCCAATCTCTACCCCGTGAACACAACCGGTACCTCGGCACCGGAATT
>JAOZTQ010000144.1 GCA_029939085.1 Candidatus Nanopelagicales bacterium | reverse complement strand
GTGACCAGCCGGGCAGAGCTGGAGTAGCTCTCGTCAGCCGAGAGAAACCATTGGACGTTCGGATCGGTTTTGGCGCTGATGATGAGTTCGCCGAAACTGGACGTTGGATCGAGGCTGATCTAGATCACGCGGCCCTCGGCCCGGTCACCGTGGTGAGTTGTTATGTGCCGAAGGGGCTAGCAGAATCACCGAAGCACGATTTCAAGATGCGTTTTCTATCCGCGATGACTCACCGGTTGGATGAACTTCGCAATTCGGGTCAACATGCCGTAGTGGCTGGCGACTTCAATGTGGCCCACCACGAAGTGGACATCAAGAACTGGAAAGGGAATCTGAAAAGGGCTGGCTTCCTGCCAGAGGAGCGCGAAGTGCTCGATCGCTGGTTAGCCTCAGGCTGGGTCGATCTTGGCCGAGAACATGGTGGTTCAGGGCCCGGTCCCTACACATGGTGGTCATGGCGTGGAAAAGCCTTTGATAATGATGCCGGCTGGCGGATCGACTACGTTTTGGCAACTCCTGAACTCGCACATGCCGCACGTACCGTAACGGTTGGGCGAGCTCCTAGCTACGCCGAGCGATGGAGCGACCACGCAGCAGTCACTGCAGACTTTGATCCCGAGAAAATTCACTGATATCTCGGTGAAAAATGAATGTCGTCTCCGCCTTTTTCTGTTGACTCGGCGGAATGATGGCGACGCGGGAGGCCCGGCTGCATCAGTAGTAGGTCTTGATTCGGCACAATAGCGGCTATGCCGCGTGTGCTTTCCGGAATCCAACCGACCGCTGACTCATTTCATCTTGGCAATTATCTGGGTGCTTTGCGTAACTGGGTTGCCATGCAGCAGGAGTACCAGACGTTTTTTTCCATCGTGGACTTACACGCAATCACGGTACCGACAGATCCGGACGAACTACGAAATCGCACTCGACTGTCGTATGCCCAGTTGTTGGCCTTCGGATTGGACCCAGAGCGCTCCTGCATCTTCGTGCAGAGCCAGGTGCCGCAGCACGCAGAGCTGGCTTGGGTCATGCAGTGCTTAACCGGGTTCGGTGAGGCCAGCAGAATGACTCAGTTCAAGGACAAGTCAGCTCGCGAAGGAGGTGAATCGGCCAGTGTCGGCTTATTCACCTACCCGGTCCTACAAGCTGCGGACATCCTGCTTTACCAGGCGGATCGGGTACCAGTCGGTGAAGATCAACGCCAGCACTTAGAGCTAACTCGGGATCTCTCGCAAAGGTTCAATGGTCGCTACGGTAATACCTTTGTTGTCCCCGAGGCCTACATCGTCAAGGACACTGCACGAGTTGTGGACCTGCAGAATCCATTAGCCAAGATGAGTAAGTCGTTGCCGGCGGGCTGTCTCTTTCTTCTGGATGACCCCAAGGCGATGGAAAAGAAGATTAAGCGC
Source organism: Candidatus Nanopelagicales bacterium (assembly GCA_029939085.1). Classification (GTDB taxonomy): domain Bacteria; phylum Actinomycetota; class Actinomycetes; order S36-B12. The sequence goes on along the minus strand of JAOZTQ010000144.1, from coordinate 3,212 downwards.
GCTGTGACCGACTCGGTAGGCGAAGTTCATTTCGATCCGGTCAATCAACCAGGAGTTAGCAATCTTTTGGTAGTCGTCGCAGCGATGAGTGACCGTTCGGTCGCAGATGTCACAGACGAGTTTGGCGGCGGCGGGTATGGGCCGCTGAAGCAAGCAGCAGCCGATGTGATCCTCCCGTTTGCTCGAGATTTCGCCGATCGCGTTGAGGCCTTGATGGCAGATCGTGCTGAACTCGATCGAATAATGGATGACGGTGCTCGACGTGCCCGAAATGTCGCTGAGGTCACAATCGCTGACGTGTACGACAAGGTAGGGCTTCGACGATCGAAGTAACTATCGCTTACGACTATCGATCATCGCACCGGTGTAGCTCCGGTTGTAGCGAGATAGCGGCAACGGGTCAGGCGGATTAACAGATCTAAACGCTAATGCTCGGTATCTTGGCAGCGGGCGTAGCTGATCCGATTAGTCAGTAGGAAGAATGTCCTTGACGCAGCAACGCAGAAGACTTCCTTGGCGCGTGCGATAACGCCATCGAAACTAGGAGTTGTGACATGGCAATACCCGAGTTGGATGTCTCTGCACGGGGCGGTTTGCTCTTGGGAGCGTATATGGCCGGGCGCTCGACTCAGCCAAACTTACTCACGCGAGGAACTACGGATCAAGCCATAATCACCGGTATCGCGACGGCCGCGAGTTACGGCTGGAGCGTCTCGGCCGGATCGGTGTTGCGGTCCGTTGCCAACCGGTTGCCTATCCCGATGGCGGCCCCAGTCGTAAATGCGGCCACCGCTGTTACGGGACTCACCTTGGCTCGCGGAATTAACCCCCACGGAGGTGTCCGACCTGCAGCTGCAAATTTGGCTGCAAAGACTCTGGGCGCTGTCGGTCTTGCAGGACTGGGAGCGGACGCGCTTGAGTTGGCGCGAGGACGACGGGGTGGGCGACTGCTGGCCGCCGGAGCAATGATCGGCGTGGGAGTCGCGGCCTGGGCCAAGACTCGACCGGGTCGAGCCGAGATTGGTTCAAAGAAGGCAGATGGAACTTATGAAGAAGACACTCCTCGTGAACTGAATGCTGGCAAGACCGCTGCCCTAGGCGTTGGAACTGCGCTATTGCTGTACGGAGCAGCCCATGTGGAATCGGCACTCGGTGAGGCCATAGCCCGTGGCACTGCCAATCTTTTGGGAGGTAAGCCGGAAAATCACCGGATGGTAGGTCGGATCGGAGCAACCGCAGCAAGTTTGAGCCTCGGCTGGAGCGCTATTGGTGTTGCCACTGCGAAGTTGACCAACGTCGGTGCTGATCTCGACGTCGCTAATCTGGCGGCACCCACTATGCCTGAAGTCACGGGTAGTCCCGAATCCGGCATCCCCTGGGATGCCCAGAGCAGAGAAGGCGCTCGCTGGCTGAGTGAAGCACTGTTGGCCGATGGAATCTCAGCAGTGATGCAGGAGCCGGCAAAGCAGCCGATCAGGGTTTATGCAGCTCTCCCGGCGGCCGATTCATTAGAGGGAAGAGCCGAGCTACTGCTGCGAGAACTCGATCGTACGAAGGCACTGGAGCGAAAGAACATTGCGATCTTCTCGCCTACTGGTTCGGGGTATGTGAACTACGTAGCCTGTGAAACTTTCGAGTACTTGACTCGGGGTGACTGCGCCAGCATGGCCATCGCATACTCGGTATTGCCGTCGGCGATGTCGCTCACCCGGACCGACCTGGGTACGCGGCAGACGGAACTGGTGGTCGCCGGTGTAACGGAACGGCTGCTTGCCATGCCCGCATCCGAGAGACCAAGGTTCTTCATATTTGGGGAAAGCCTGGGCTGCAAAGTGAGTGAGGAGATGTTTTCGGGGGCTTCGGACGTGTCGTTGCGAGGGTTCGGATTAGAAGCTGGCGTATGGGTTGGTACGCCAGCCTTCACCAAGTGGCATAAACGAGTCTGGGGCAATCGATCGCAGGGGGAGGTTCCCGAAGTCGGTCCTGACTCCATTTACGCAACCCGGGCGATATCGGACTGGCATCAGCTTTCAGATAGTGATCAGGCACGGGTGAAATACCTATTGCTACAAAATGGTGATGATCCTGTTCCCAAATTTGAGGCACCGCTGTGGTGGCGTCCGCCCGACTGGTTGGGCCCTGAAGGTAGTCGTCCTCCCGGAGCTCCCAAGGGCACTTCTTGGTTGCCGGTCGTTACCTTTATCGCGACCTTCGTTGACCTGCTAAATGCGCTCACACCTACGCCCGGGGTCTTTCAGCAGGGAGGCCATGACTACCGTGTGGAGATTCCGGATGCGATCCGAAAAGTCTGGGGTTTGTCCGCATCACATGAGCAAATGCAACGCGTCAACCGGGCACTGCGTGAGCGCGAGTTGGGTTGGGAACTTGATCGGGACTGGGCTGAGGCTGAAGCCAAGTCGGGCAAAGGCAAGTCGAAAGCAGAGCATCACGTGGCGGCGGAAGCAGCGAAGTGGACGCAAGCTGACAAACCGCTGACTCCAGAGGCCATCTCTAGTCTGACTGAGAAAGATATACAGCCCGGTGTGGAGCCGCCAGAGAAATGAGGGTGGGTGCGTCGTTGCTAGTCAGCGTCGTCTAGGCCATACATCATGGCGCGCTTGACTTGCTGAATCGCGGTCGTCACTTCAATCCCGCGCGGACAGGCATCGGTGCAGTTAAAGGTGGTGCGACAGCGCCATGCGCCTTCATCTTGATTGAGGATTTGTAGGCGCTGACCCGCAGCACTGTCTCGACTGTCGAAGATGAAGCGGTGTGCGTTGACGATTGCAGCGGGGCCGAAGTATTGCTCATCAGTCCAAAAAACCGGGCAGGATGTCGTACACGCTGCACACAGAATGCATTTAGTTGTGTCATCAAAGACGGCCCGCTCTTCAGCAGACTGGACGCGTTCCCGAGTCGGTTCGATGTCGTCGGTGATCAGAAATGGCTTGACCTTTCGGTAGGCCGCCATAAAAGGCTCCATATCGACGATGAGGTCTTTTTCAACTTCGAGACCCTTAATCGGTTCAACAGTGATGGCTTTCTTCGTCTTGAGGTCCTTGACCAAGGTTTTACATGCCAGCCGATTCTTGCCATTGATTCGCATGGCGTCTGAACCACAAATCCCGTGTCCGCAGGACCGCCTGAAGGTGAGGGTCCCGTCTTGCTCCCACTTGATTTTGTGAAGACAATCCAGGATTCGATCAGTCGGA
>JAOZTQ010000143.1 GCA_029939085.1 Candidatus Nanopelagicales bacterium | reverse complement strand
ACCGCAAGGGATCCTGGGAGACAAACGAGAGTTGGCCTTCGATGTCAAGTAACACCGCAGTGGCAGCTGCTCAGGAAAGCCTGCAATCAGTTCCCAGGGAGCCTGGTGCACCTAAGCCTGATCCGATCCTGGTCGCTGACTCAGTAACGCGGACTTTCGGCGGGCTTACAGCTGTCGATGTGAAGCATCTGGAAGTCCAGCGAGGCGCCATCACTGCCCTGATCGGACCAAATGGTGCCGGTAAAACAACGTTGTTCAATCTGCTCACCGGCTTCGACCAGCCAGACACCGGCACCTGGCAATTCGATGGGCAAAATATGGAAGGGGTTCGGGCGTACAAAGTGGCCCGAATGGGAATGGTCCGTACCTTCCAGCTCACCAAAGCGCTATCGAAAATGTCAGTTCTAGACAATATGCGGCTTGGTGCTCCTGCTCAACGTGGTGAACATTTTTGGTCCAGTTTGCTGCCCCCCACCTGGCGAAGTCAGGAGCAAGAAGTAACAAAGCGGGCCCGAGAGCTACTTCAGCATTTCAAACTTGGTGACAAGGAAGATGACTTTGCTGGCAGCCTCTCGGGTGGGCAGCGAAAGCTTTTAGAGATGGCTCGTTCACTTATGGTCGATCCGACCCTGGTCATGTTGGACGAGCCCATGGCCGGTGTGAACCCAGCACTCAAACAGTCCTTGTTGGACCACATCCGTGAACTGCGCTCGGACGGTATGTCCGTGCTATTCGTAGAACACGATATGGACATGGTTCGAGACGTCTCTGATTGGGTCGTCGTTATGGGCCAGGGCCGTATCATCGGAGAGGGCCCCCCAGAAGAGGTAATGAAGTCACAAGCCGTCATTGATGCCTATCTTGGCGAACATCATGATGCGAGCTTGGACACCGGAGAAGGGAACTGAGATGAGTCTCGAACCTGGATCCGAGGAGTTTGTTGATGAGCTCAACGTAGATGCATCACAGCGGCAGCAATCACAGGAACTTACCGATCGTTCGCACCACTTAGCGGGGGCTGGCAATGCGCTGTTGCGAGCTGATGAGCTTCTGGCGGGATACCTGCCCGGAGTCAACATCCTGAACTCCTGTGACTTCTACGTGAACAAGGGTGAACTAGTCGGCATCATCGGACCGAATGGTGCTGGCAAGTCAACTCTATTGAAGGCTCTCTTCGGACTAGTAAAGATCTCTTCGGGCACTGTGGAACTAGAAGGTAAAGACATAACCAACCTGAGGGCCGATCGGCTTGTTCGGCAAGGATTGGGTTTCGTGCCACAAACCAACAATGTCTTTCCATCACTCACCATTGAAGAAAACCTTCAAATGGGTGCATACCTGGACCCGAAGAAGTTTCCAGAGCGCTTCGATCGAGTAGCTGAAATCTTCCCCCGTCTCGCTGAACGACGTAAACAGCGTGCATCGGCCCTCTCCGGCGGCGAACGTCAAATGTTGGCAATGAGTCGTGCGCTCATGATGGAGCCCTCTGTGCTGCTCCTCGATGAGCCCAGTGCGGGTCTCTCCCCCGCGTTACAGGATGAGGTATTTGTCCGCGTTCGTGAGATCAACGCAACTGGAGTAACGGTAATCATGGTTGAGCAGAACGCGCGACGCTGCCTGCAGATCGTGGACCGAGGATATGTCTTGGATCAAGGACGCAACGCCTATACCGGGACCGGCCGCGACTTGATCCATGACCCCAAGGTGATCGATCTATACCTGGGCACACTCGGAGCGCAGCGAGACGTCAAATAGATCCTGGCGGGCTCAGCCGGGACCCTGCTAGGCAATCTGCGCTGCCAGATAGTCTGGTGAAATGCCCGAATCCCCTACTGCGCCGCTAGCGGGCATCAGAATCCTTGATGCAGCCACCTTTGTTGCTGGCCCATTCTCGGCCAGCATCTTGAGTGAGTTTGGCGCTGAGGTCATCAAGATCGAAAATCCTTCCGGTGGTGACCCGTGGCGCCGATACGGCACGCCAACGGAACGAGACGGTGACACATTGGCTTGGCTTTCAGAGGGTCGGAATCGAGTGTCCCTGCCGATTGATCTTCGTAAACCACGTGGTGCCGAGATCTTCTCGGAACTTGTGCGACATAGCGATGTCGTCTGTGAGAACTTTCGACCCGGAACTATGGAGAAGTGGGGACTCGGTTGGGAGGATTTACGCCAGGTAAATCCTCGACTCATCATGCTACGCGTCTCGGGATTCGGCCAGACTGGTCCTTACCGTGATCGCCCCGGCTTCGCGCGAATCGCGCAAGCATTCTCTGGTTTGACTCACCTTGCCGGTATGCCGGATGGTCCCCCAGTAACTCCTGGCTCAACGTCCTTGGCTGACTACACAACAGGGCTCTATGGCGCAATCGGGATATTGCTAGCCCTTCGAGAGCGCGACTTATCAGGTGAAGGTCAGTTCGTAGATCTTGGCCTATACGAAGCTACCTGGCGGTTACTTGACGAACTAGCGCCGGCCTACGCCGCTCATGGCACCATCAGGGGGCGTGAGGGAATCGGCACCGCACTCGCCTGCCCGCACGGGCACTTCCAGACTCGCGATGAAAAGTGGGTCGCAATCGCATGTACGTCGGATCGCATGTTCGAGCGATTGTGCCACGTGATGGATCGAGACGACTTGTGGGAGCGCTTCCCGCTGAACGCCGACCGAGTCATTCATCGAGTCGAAGTTGATGGCCAGATTTCGTCATTCACGACAAGCCTTGATCAAGCGGACCTAATCCAGCTATGTATCGACGGCGATGTTCCCTGTGGCCCAGTTAACGATATTGGTGACATCTTTGCGGACCCACAATTTCAATCGCGTGACAACATTGTCACGCTGCACGATGCAGCTGCCGGAGATATTGCCGTTCCCGGTGTAGTACCAAAGCTCTCGCGCACCCCGGGTTCGGTAACTACCCCCGGACCACCGTTAGCAGCGGGGGCGACTGAAGTTTTACGCGAGGTCCTCAACTTCGATGAGGAAGAAATTGCCGAGCTTGAGGCCGCTGGCGTCATAAAGCTTCGGCACGATACAAAATAGCGTTCAACGTCCGAAAGCTTTATTGAAGAAAGATTGAGGGGCCGACTCTTACGAGCCGACCCCTCAATGCAGTGTGTCCTATGAGGATGGTGAAGCATCGCCATCAGTAGGCACCGGAGGAACAGTGCCCTCGATGTACTGATCGGACGAATACGTGTTGTCCTCACCGAACTTGTAGATACCCATTACAGCAGCGCCCGGGTCGCCATTGTCCTGGAAATCAATCGGACCGGATTGTCCGTTGTAGTTGATCTGCTTACCTTCGCCGAGGTAGCCGGAGCACTCAGCGAACGACAGGCAAGGCTCGCCGTCACCGGAGGTAACCTCAACCATCTTGCCGGCGATGTCCGGAGCGGCGTCGCTGTCAGCAGCAATAGCGGCCAGCGCAGCTACGACAACAGCGTCATAGGACTCAGGCGCGTAGGCGAAGTCTTCCAACTTCGGATCAACGCTGAGCAGTGACTTCTGGAAGTCCTCACTTGCTTCAGCACCCGGAAGCGTACCCAGTGTGCCTGACAGGGTGCCCTTTGGCAGGCCCTTGCCCAGCGAGTTGGATAGGTTACCGTCCACCAAGAACAGCTGAGTCTTGTCTGGGCCGATGCCCTGCTTGATCAGCTCCTGGATGATCTTCTTCGACTCTTCGAAACCGATCAGAACAATGCCATCAGGATTCAGTGCTTTGGCCTGACCGACCTCAGCATCGAATGTGGCGGCTTTCGGATCGTAGAAGATCGGGTCGCCCGCAAGGGTGCCACCGGCCTCCGTGAAGTTCTTCTGGAAGTTACCCGCAAGACCTTCACCGTAGGAGTCCTGCAGTACGAGTACTGCGGGGCTCGTGCTACCGGCGCTGGTCACAACCTCAGCCAGAACCTGGCCCTGGAATGTGTCCGGCGGTGCGGTACGCCAGTAGAGCCCATTGTCGTCATAGGTGCTCAGTTCTGGTGAAGTGTTAGCAGGTGAAATCTGCATCACGCCAGCATTCGTGATCTTGTCGATGATCGACAAGGAAACGGATGAAGAAGCGGCACCGATGATTACGTCCGAGCCACGCGAGATCATCTGATCTGCAGTGGTGGAAGCAATGTTGGTAGACGTATCGCTCGAGTCACCCTCGAACACCTCGACCTTGTTGCCGAGTACGCCACCTGCATCGTTGATCTCCTTCACCGCGAGGTTCACGCCAGCGAACTCGGGTGGTCCAAGGAAGGCCAGCGAACCGGTCTGCGGCAGTACCGTACCGATCTTTAGCGTGCCGTCCTTGGGCGAGGAATTGCCAGCTGGTGTGCTGTCGCCTCCATCGCTACTGTCATCACTGCTCGAGCAGCCAGCTAGTGCGAGCGCGAACGCTCCCGCTAGTGCAGCCGCCTGCAGCGTCTTTTTTCTGCGAGCCATAGTGTCCCTTCCTGACTCCCACGGATTCTCCGCGGCGATGCCAAACTAGCCCAGACTTTGTCGTTCGACTACGCCTGTACCAAATGGTGCGCATACCGTTACAAAGTCGTGTCCTGGTCGCAAACTTGTGTGATTTGCTCTTCCTGCAGTCGCGCGGTCCCCTGCCGCAACCACAAAAAGTACTCCAG
>JAOZTQ010000142.1 GCA_029939085.1 Candidatus Nanopelagicales bacterium | reverse complement strand
GTGCTCAAGAGTCTGCCCACCGATGACGGCCGCAATCTAGTGGCAGATCAGTTACTGCGGGATCTGGTCTTAGCGCTGCAGTCTGACTGGGCGTTCATGATTAGCCATGAATCGGCGCAAGGTTATGCGACTGATCGCCACCGCCAACATCACGCTGCTGTAGCTGAACTAGCCGAGATCGTGGAACGGACTGGTTGGGATTCACCTACCGCAACGCGAGTCTCACGCGAGCACCGAGCGTCGAATGGACCATTTGGGCACCTTGACGCCCGACAATTACGACATGATCAATGAATGCATAGTGCTGGCCATTCTGGGTATATCTGTCTAGAAGCCGTGTATCGGGCCTACTAGGCGCGGGCAAAAAGCCCGTCGAGAGGATCTTTGTGAAGTCACCATCACTGCTCCGCACGGAGTGGACTTGGCTTATCGTCGCCGCGACTGCAATCCTATTTCAGCTTTTCGGTGCCGAATGGGTTGTGGATCTATCTAATCCAGTGAAGTTGGCTGGGATCTTCCTCTGGTTGTTTGTTGTCATCCTGCTCGCTGCCTTCAATGTGGTTCGACATGCTGATGCGCTCGCGGTAAAACTTGGCGAACCGCTGGGAACCCTGATTCTGACGCTCAGCGTCATCTCAATCGAGGTACTCATGATCTCTGCGGTCATGCTCACGGGATCCAATCAGCCCACACTGGGACGCGACACAATGTTCGCGGTCACGATGATTGTGCTCAATGGGCTCGTTGGTTTAGCGCTTATCGTCGGCGGGCTCAAACATCGCGAGCAGAGTTACAACTTGAGGGGCGCCAACGCTTATCTTGCGGTGATCTTACCGCTAGCAATCCTGGGTCTTGTCCTGCCGAGCTTTACGCAAAGCACTGACGACGGCACGTTGACCAGCGGACAAGCGATCATTTTCATCATCACTTTCTTGGTCTTGTATCTGGTGTTCCTGGCGATCCAAACGGTGCGCCATCGGGAGCTATTTATTAATCCGAAGTCCGCTGAAAAGTCACAGGTAGCCGTTGCGGGCTCGGCTACTGATCACGCCACGGTCGCGCCCACCGGCGATAAGGAAACCCCGGAACTTCCAGACGGTCATGACGACGAGCACGAACCTGACAGCGAACATGATGAGCATGCCGGCCTCGTACTGCGACCGGTGTGGGTGCACTCAGTACTGTTGTTGGCCTACTTGATCCCCGTGGTCATACTGTCCAAACAACTCGCCTACCCAATCGATTACGCGATTGAGGTATCGCAGGCTCCGGTGGCACTCGGTGGCTTCATCGTGGCTTTGCTGATCTTGTCACCAGAAGCGATGAGTGGTCTCCGGGCAGCCGCGAACAATAAGTTGCAGCGTTCGGTCAATCTCTACCTGGGTTCCATAGCAGCCACGATTGGTCTTACCATCCCTGCCATCTTGATGATCGGACTCGTGACCGGGAACTCCGTCATACTTGGCTTGGATCCCACCGCGATCATTCTGCTTGCGATCACGCTGGCAGTTTCGATGTTGACCTTCGAAAGTAAGCGAACGAATGTGCTGCACGGCGCGGTGCACCTTGTCCTCTTCGCCACATATCTCGTGGTGTTGTTCGACTAACTGGCTGCGAAATAGTGGTTAGGCCAGCAAGATATGGCGTCCAACTGAACGTACTCGGGATTGATCCGATAACGTCACATGGTGCGCATCTTGCACCTGTCATGGGAATACCCGCCGCTGGTCTATGGCGGTTTGGGGCGCCATGTCGCCGCCCTTACCCGGGCACAAGCAGACGCCGGTAATGAGGTCACGGTTCTCACGCAGACCGAGAAAGATGTCGGTGTGGCGGAATCCGATGGGATTCGTGTTATTCGAGTTCAACGGCAAGGTCCGAAACTGACGTTCGGTGGCGACGATATTCCCCGTTGGGTGGATGGGTTAGAAGCCGCTCTAATCGAAGCAACTGAAGAACTGGCGGACCATTATCAGCCCGACGTCATCCATGCCCACGACTGGATGATGACGAAGTCCGCCAGATTCGCTCGGCAAGTATTTCACTGCCCGCTGGTTGTAACTATCCACGCGACCGAAGTAGGTCGGCACCAAGGCTGGTTACCGAATGAGGTGTCCGGTGAACTTAATAGTCGCGAGTGGATCCTCAGTAACTCCGCGAACCGAGTCATTGCTTGCTCAGCAGCCATGAAACGCGAAATTGGCCACCTATTCGATCTGCCGGATAACCAAATAGACGTGGTACCGAACGGGATTGATCTATCGACCTGGCAGTTGGATCCCGCCGATCGAGAGGCTGCTCGCAAGAAGTACGCCAACACGGGCCCACTCATCGTGCAGACCGGTCGGCTGGAGTGGGAGAAAGGCGTCGACATACTGCTGGCTGCTGTCCCCCAGTTACGGGTGCACTTCCCGGGACTTCGCGTCGTCATCGCCGGACGCGGCACCATGGCCGGTGATTTTCGACTGCGGGCCACCGAAGCCGAGATCGACGATTGCGTTGAGTTCTTAGGTTGGATGCCAGATAACGAACTGCGTGGGCTCATCGCCGCGGCTGACGCGGTGGTGGTTCCTAGCAGATACGAGCCCTTCGGCCTAGTGGCACTGGAAGCGGCCGCCCTGGGATCACCGGTAGTTGTTTCTGAGACCGGCGGACTCGGCGAGATCGCTGATGAGGGGCGCGTCGCGCTGACATTTGCTGCTGGAGATGAAGTGGGTCTTGCGGCCGCTGTCCGCTCAACGATTGAAGATAAGAAGGGCACCAAACAACGCATTGCAAATGCCCGAGAACGGTTAGTCGGTAAGTACGGCTGGGATCGCGTCGCCGAGTTGACCAGTGAGGTGTACCAGGCAGCGGCGATTGACTACGACGAGTATGGCGACCGGGAGCGCGCTGAACCGGAGTGGCCAACCCCAGGAACTCGACTACTACCCGAAAAGTTTTAGCGGTTAGTTCTCTTCAGCCGCATTTGCATCGGCCGCTACCTGCGTTTTACGCGCAATATCCGCCAATGCTTCGCGACGTTCACCATCTGCTTCGTAGACATCGCGACGGTTTTTCAGCACTCGTGCCGGAATCCCGCCGACGATGCTGAACGGTGGCACATCTTCCCGGACGACAGCATGTGCGGCGATCACCGAGCCGTGTCCGACATTGGTACCGCGCAAAATCGACGCCTTGGTACCGATCCACACATCGGCACCCACCCGGACTGGGCTCTTGATCAATCCTTGGTCTTTGATCGGCAGGTTGATGTCATCTGTCACGTGATCGAAATCGCAGATGTACACCCAGTCGGCAACGATGGTCGCTGGGCCAATCTCCACATCTAGATAGCAGTTGATTGTGTTATCTCGACCAAAGACGGCTTTATCGCCCACGGTGAGAACGCCTTCGTGGCAGCGGAGTCGGTTCTCATCTCCCACATGTACGAATCTCCCCATAACCAGCTGTCCGTAACCTCTCCGGGCATAAAGTTCTACCCGCTTACCGAGGAATACGAATCCGGTGGTGACGACATGCGGATGACGGACTTTGAACCAGAAGAACCGCCAGTACCTAATCAGGTACCACCAGTTCCAGGCCCGGTTGCGGTACACCCACTTCAACGAAGCCCAGGTAAGAAACCTCGCCTGACGCGGATCGCGACGAGCCATCGTTAGTCCAGCGGTTTACGGCCTGCGACCGAGACGTTGTAGAAGAACTGCTTGGGAACGACATGCGTCCACAACCGACCATCAAGCCAGTTCAAGGCAATCCAACTGCGATAAGCGAACTGAGCCCAACGCCAACCTAATGAACCCGGACGTACCGCAGCTTCGAAAGTGCGTACTGGCCAACCAAACCAAGACGCAGTGAGTTCATCCGTGGGTGTGGCGACATCGACCGCACCCGCTCGCTCGCACAGATCCTGTAGCTCACCTGGATCAAAAGTATGAATATCCACGACCGCTTCGAGTGCAGCTTCTGCTTCCATCTCAACGACTTCAGCTTCTGGTCGGCCATACCGCTCAGCCAACGGGCCGCGCGAGGTCACACGAGTCGCGGTTTCCCAGGTGAGTTGCGAAAGTTTACGAGCCACAACATCACCGCGAGCAGTAGGTTCACCCGCAAAAACAAATCTTCCGCCAGGCTTCAAAACCCGCAGAATCTCCGCCATTGCAAGATCAAGATCTGGAATGTGATGTAGAACCGCGTGACCACAGACGAGGTCGAAGTATTCGTCGGGGTACGGGAGTGATTCCGCGTCAGCGGTCTTTCCAGCAACGTCAAGGCCAAGCTTTTCACCATTACGCAAGGCCACTTCAACCATCTTGGGGGACAGATCGGTTATGTGACCCTGCTCGATCAAACCGCCCAGCATCAGATTCAAGGTGAAGAATCCGGTTCCTGCGCCGATTTCCAGCGATCGGCCGAACGGTGCGTCAACTTCACCCGCGGCGTGTCTAAAGCGATCGCACGCGTAGTTTATGCATCGATCGTCGTAGGAAATACTCCACTTTTCGTCGTAGGTCCCCGCTTCCCAATCGTGGTAGAGCACATTGGCCAGCTTGGGATCCTCATAGGCCTGCTGGATCTGTTCTGGTGTCGCCGTCATCGTCCCTCAAATGTCGCTTTCCCTGGTCCGTC
>JAOZTQ010000141.1 GCA_029939085.1 Candidatus Nanopelagicales bacterium | reverse complement strand
CTGTAGGGCTCAATCAAGAAGAGGCGGAAGAGAAATATGGCAAAGATGCCATCAAAACTTATGAATACAACCTCGGTGGTAACGGTAAAAGCCAGATTCTCTCAACCACTGGATTCGTGAAGTTGGTGAGCGTGGTGGACGGACCGGTCGTTGGTCTGCATATGGTGGGCAGTCGCATGGGAGAGCAGATCGGTGAGGCAGAACTGATCTACAACTGGGAAGCCCTACCCGAGGATGTTGCCAGCCTGCTGCACGCCCATCCGACCCAAAATGAGGCACTCGGCGAAGCTCATTTGGCGCTCGCCGGCAAGCCCCTGCATGCTCATGCCTGATTTCGCACCACATAGTCGACCGAATCGTCGACTAAATCGCACATCAGACCCTCAGATCAAGCAAAGATAGAACTGGGGCCAGTCCGGTCCTAGGTAAGGAGAAGTTGCAGTGTCGACTCCCGTAACGATGCCCCAGCTCGGCGAAAGCGTTACCGAGGGAACTGTTACTCGGTGGCTCAAACAGGTCGGTGAGACCGTTGATATGGACGAACCGCTGCTCGAAGTATCTACCGACAAAGTAGATACTGAGATTCCTTCGCCGGTCGCAGGCGTGCTGCACTCGATTGAGGCACCGGACGATGCCATCGTCGAGGTCGGTGGACTCTTGGGCACTATCGGCACCGAGGCGGCGGACTCGACTAGTGCGGCACCAGCAGCACCCGCTGCTCCGGCGCCACCTGAATCACCTCGCCCGGCTCCTCCCGCGATGCAGCCTCCTACCCCCGCGCCGGAACCGACTACGCCAGCGACCGACGAAACAAACGCAGTATCGGCCTCGACCGGCTCGGGTACCGAGGTCACTCTGCCCGAACTAGGCGAATCAGTGACTGAGGGAACCGTTACCCGATGGCTGAAGCAAGTCGGCGACACCGTGGCCATGGACGAGCCCTTGCTAGAAATCTCGACCGACAAAGTCGACACCGAAATCCCAGCTCCCATCGGCGGAACTTTGCTGTCCATCGCAGCAGGTGAAGACGATGTTGTCGAGATTGGTGCCGTACTTGCGGTTATCGGAGATGGTTCTGCCTCCGCACCTTCGTCAACTCCGCCCGTACCCGAGCCGGCTGCACCCACACCGGCACCGACAGCCCCCGCACCCGAGCCGCCAGCACCTGCACTGGAATCGACACCTCCAGCCCCCGCACCGGCAGCAACTCCCCCTGAAAGCGCGCCCGTCACGACATCGCCGGTGTCGGCATCGACCTCGGCACCGCAGACTCCCCCCGCGATGGCAGCCACGCCTACTCCAGCGGCGTCCGCGCCTGCGAGTGGGGATCAAAGTAAGGTCGCGGCTGCCGCGTCTTATGTCACACCATTAGTTCGGAAACTGGCTGCTCAAGGGGAGATTGATCTGTCGACAGTTACCGGCACTGGCGTTGGCGGACGTATTCGACGACAGGACGTAGAGCGTGCGATCGCTGAGAAACAGTCCACCTCAGTTGCTCCCGCTGCGCAGCCCAATGCGCCCACCTCGGCACCCTCACCCGATGCGGCCGGGGTTACACCTCAGGCCAGTGCTGCGACTTCCACGTTAAGGGGTACTACCGCTCCTATGACGCGGCTCCGTAAAGTCATTGCCGATCGGATGGTCGAATCACTGCAGACCTCAGCTCAGCTCACCACAGTCGTTGAGGCCGATGTGACTGCGATAGCGAAGCTGCGAGACCGGGTAAAGGAACAGTTCCAGCAAAGAGAGGGCGTCAAACTCTCCTTCCTGCCATTCTTCGCACTCGCGGTTATCGAAGCGCTGAAGGTTCATCCCAATCTGAATGCTTCTATCGATTCGGAGAATGGCCAGATCACCTATCACGGTAAGGAAGATTTAGGTGTAGCCGTTGATACGGAACGCGGATTACTCGTACCAGTGATTCGTGATGCTGGCGAGCTCAATCTTGCGGGGCTTGCCCGAAGAATCGCGGATATTGCCGATCGGACGCGCACCAATCGGGTGACTCCGGATGAACTTTCAGGTGGCACTTTCACCTTGACCAACACGGGAAGTCGAGGCGCCCTGTTCGATACCCCCATCATCAATCAGCCACAAGTCGCCATTCTTGGAACGGGCACCGTCAACAAACGTCCCGTAGTCATCCCTGGCCCCGATGGCGGCGACGTTATCGCAGTACATTCCATGATGTACCTTGCGCTGACCTACGATCACCGTCTCGTAGACGGCGCCGACGCCGCTCGCTTCCTGGTCACGGTGAAGAATCGGCTTGAGGAAGGCGCCTTCGAGGACGAAGTCGGACTCTAGACAAACCACTGAACGAAAGGCAACAGCATGGCGGTGGCTATCACAGGTGCAAGCGGGCTGATCGGAACGGCGTTAACCGCATCACTTAACGCGGAGGGCACTGATGTCATCCGCTTAGTGCGACGTCCCGCTACAGCACCAGATGAGGTCAGTTGGGATCCGGCCAAACGAACGGTAGATACGGCTGCCCTCGCCGAAAGATCAATAACTGCCGTTGTCCACCTCGCCGGGGCTGGTGTTGGTGATCGCCGGTGGAATGCGGAGTATCGAAAGCTGATCTTGTCGTCTCGGGTAGACGGAACGGCTGCGATAGCGCAATCCGTTGCGGAACTACCCGGAAATCCGGTTCTGATCAGTGGATCTGCGATCGGCTACTACGGGGATACCGGTACGGCGATCGTGGATGAGTCCGGGCCGTTGGGTGACACATTTCTCGCGCATGTGGTGCGCGACTGGGAAGCTGCGGCCGATCCAGCACGTCGAGCGGGACGCAGAGTGGCATGTATTCGTACCGGACTAGTAGCGGATAGTGAGGGCGGCGCTTTCGGCAAAATGATCCCGATCTTCCGCAAAGGTATTGGTGGTCGAATTGGTTCAGGTAAGCAATGGTGGTCCTTCATCTCAATCGCTGACGAGGTAGGTGCCATCAAATTTTGTATCGACAATGACATCGAGGGTCCGGTAAACCTGGTCGCACCGAAACCCGTCACCAACGCCGAGGCAACCAAAGCACTTGCTGCACTGCTGGACAAACCGGCCGTACTTCCGGTGCCTAAATTCGCGTTGCGAGTCGCCCTAGGTGGCTTCGCACAAGAAGTCACGATGAGCCAAGGTGTGGCACCGGAGGTGCTCACCAAAGCTGGTTTCCAGTGGCAGCACCCAACGATCGAGCAGGCTCTCGCGGCAATGCAGCTGTAGCGGGCGTAATCTGTAGCGGTGGGCGAGGCATCCCCTTTCGCGGGAATTGACGTTGTTGATGTAGAACTCGGCTCCCGACTGATTCCTTATGACGAGGCGTGGCAGTTACAGCGTGAAATCCATCAGCAGGTCGTCTCTGGCGAGGCTCAAAATACGCTGCTGCTGCTCGAACACGAGTCGGTGTATACGGCTGGCTCGCGCACCCAGCCGGAAGATCTACCCATCGACGGCAGCGAAGTAGTGCAGGTAGATCGAGGCGGTCGAATCACTTGGCACGGGCCTGGTCAGCTGGTCGGATATCCCATCATTCGTCTCCCGCACCCGATGGATGTAGTTGCTCACGTCCGTGCGATGGAATCATTTCTCATCGATATCTGCTCAGACTTTGGCGTGAAGGGTGATCGCATAACTGATCGCTCGGGAGTTTGGGTCAGTCACGACGATCAGCAGAATAAAGTCGCGGCGGTGGGAGTTAGAGTCTCACACGGCGTGACAATGCACGGTTTTGCGCTGAACTGTGACTGTGACCTGAGCTGGGCTGATCCCATCGTCCCGTGTGGTATCCGTGACGCAGGTGTTACCTCCCTTAGCCGTGAAACCGCGACCGAAATCACAACCGGCGCTGCAGCCGCGGCAGTTAAGCGACGGTTACAACTGCTCACAACCTCTCCTGCCGGGACATGACACATCAGGTGTAGGTGGCCCACAACTCAGGTGACGCATAGGCTAGGGGTGTGACCACCGAAAAGCCGCTGTTACGGATCGAGCGCCGCAATGCCGAGACACCGGTGGAACGTAAGCCTCCGTGGATCCGAACCACCTTCCGGACGGGACCCGAGTACCTGCAAATCAGCAACCTTGTAAAGGAGCAAGGGCTGCATACGGTTTGCCAAGAGGCAGGTTGCCCGAATATCTACGAATGCTGGGAAGACCGAGAGGCAACGTTCCTCATTGGTGGTGAGCAGTGCACCCGGCGCTGCGACTTTTGCCAGATCGATACGGGGCGACCTGCGCCACTTGATCGCGGTGAGCCACAGCGGGTTGCGGACAGCGTCGCCACCATGGAACTTAACTACGCGACAGTAACGGGTGTCGCTCGTGATGACTTACCTGATCAGGGGGCGTGGCTCTACGCCGAAACGGTAAGGAAAATTCATGCCGCTCGACCTACCGCGGGAGTCGAGCTACTGATTCCGGATTTTTCCGGAGACATACCACTACTCACCGCAGTCTTCGACTCGCGACCCGAAGTCTTGGCACACAATGTGGAAACAGTGCCTCGAATCTTCAAGCGGATTCGACCGGCGTTCCGATATCAACGCTCGCTGGACGTAATCGCGGCAGCCAAAGACTACGGTCTCATCACCAAGTCGAATCTAATCCTTGGTATGGGTGAGACACCTGAGGAAGTTCGAG
>JAOZTQ010000140.1 GCA_029939085.1 Candidatus Nanopelagicales bacterium | reverse complement strand
TGACGTAGCTGTTGAACTCGGAGTTATGACGGATGAGCAGCGAACCAAAATGCGTGAGTCACTACGAGGACCGGCTAAGGAAATCCTCTTTAATCGACCCGGTTCCCTGACCAAGATTTATGCCGTGGCTTCGGGTAAAGGTGGTGTCGGTAAGTCCTCAATAACTGTCAACCTCGCCGTTGCGCTCGCCGCACGTGGACGTACTGTCGGCCTGCTCGATGCCGACATTTACGGCCATTCAGTTCCTGGGATGTTGGGTCTCGATCGAAATCCAACGGTAGTCGACGGCATGTTATTGCCACCAGAAGCAAACGGGGTGCGGGCCATTTCGATGCTGCCCTTCAAACCTGGCGGTTCGGCCGAGCCGGTCGCATTTCGCGGCCCTATGCTGCATCGCGCGCTAGAGCAGTTCCTTACTGATGTCTGGTGGGGAGACCTGGATATCCTGTTACTGGATCTACCTCCTGGCACCGGCGACGTCGCCATTTCAACGGCACAGCTACTGCCTGCCGCGGAACTACTCATCGTTACTACCCCGCAACGGGCTGCCGCGGAGGTTGCAGTCCGGGCGGGAATGCTGGCGCAACAGACTCATCAGAAACTTGCCGGCGTCATTGAAAATATGAGTGCATTTCCCTGTCCACACTGCGGTGAACCTACCGATTTGTTCGGTTCAGGAGGCGGTGACGCGGTTGCAGCGTCATTGAGCCGAGCACTTGGTACTGACGTGCCACTACTTGGGCGGGTCCCGTTTGATGTCAGATTGCGAGAGGGCGGAGACGGTGGCCAACCGCTAGCTGCTGCAGAGCCCGATTCACCCGCAGGCCTCGCCGTTGCAGAGATCGCTGATCAGCTGGCAGCCAAGAAACGGGGACTGGCTGGTATGAGTCTCGGCGTTACCCCAGCGGGACGCTAACGGAGTTAGCCGGGCGGTAAATCGCAGGTACAACTGCTCCCCCGGTCTCAGTGTCACTGAAAATTGTGTTTACCCGGGCTGACATTGTTGGCCACGCAAAAACCGGAACTGCCTGCCTCACCTCGGTCTCAGCCCTGATCCAGGTCGGCTCAATATTGTCTTGGCCGTCGAACATTGTTGCGGGGTCCGCTGCGCCATCAGCGAGGTAGTCCACCCAAGCTTGATTGTGAGCGAGATAGGTACCCTGAGCCGTGATCAGCTCATCGTGCCAGGGGAGAAACGTTAGTGAAGCGACTTCGGCTCCTGCTGTCGCTACTTCATCCCGGCCGGCGGCCGCAGTAGCTTTCAGATCCTGATTTCGTTTCAGATCACTTTCATCCGGATCATCAGGTATTTCGGAAGCGATCTCATCTTGAGCGATCTTCATCTGATTCTCTGATGCTTCGATAGCAGTCAGAAGCCTGGTCATTTCAATATTGCGAGCTGCCCAATCGGCCACGGCCGCCGCGGAAGCGATAAAAATCAGGCCCACACTGAACCAGAAGAACAACTTAACCCCGAGTGAGGTCGATTTATTCGGAGAGTTCATCGCCACCGGTTGCGCTGCTGCCGCAGGCTGCCCTGAGCCAAACGGGGGTTGGCCGGAGTTTTCCACCCCTCCACTGTGTCTTATGTGCGCACGACAGGCCGCTTGGGGGTCCCTGCGCGATTGATTGAGGCCGAGTCAGCATCAAGATCCCGAGAACCCGCTGGCCGGACCCGCCAGATCCCAACCACCGTCCGCCACGATCGTTTGGCCGGTTATGTAGTCACCCGCAGGAGAGACTAGGAATGCGACCATTGCTGCAACCTCATCAGCCTGCTGAAGGCGACCCAGCGGTATAACTCCACCAACCTGATCCGGATCAAGCCCGTACTTTGCTGCCCAGGCGTCGGTGTAGACGATGCCGGGAGCAACCGCAGCCGTTCGGATGCCATGTCTAGCCCACTCTTGCGCCCAGGTAGACGTGAGACTTTCCACTCCAGCGCGGGCCGCTGAGGAGTGCGACATACCGGGCAATCCCCGGCGAGGTGTCATGGTGATGGATACGACTTTCCCGTAACCAGCAGGAATCATGCTTCGGCGAGCAATCTGCGTGGTCACTCGCCACACTGCATCCAAGTTCAACCGAGTCACCGCCCGGAATCCTTTTTCGGAGATGTCCTCCGCAGGTGAAAGGAACTGACCGCCTGCGTTGTTTACGACGGTATCGAGTCCGCCAAACTCGGCCATTGCAACATCCAGGGCAGCAGCTACCTCGGCTTCGTCCCGAACGTCAGTACTGTGCCCAATAGCCTGTCCGCCTGATTCATTAATCATCGCGACGGTCTCCGCGAGCGGCTCCTCACGGCGTCCGACACAAAAGACTTGGGCTCCAAGCCCACCGAGCACAGTTGCGATAGAGCGGCCGATCCCTGATCCTGCCCCTGACACCCAAGCTTTCCGATCCGCGAGACAGCCGGGCGCAAAGACTTCGGGTGCTCTCATGACGATTCTCCTGGCTTTGTTTCTGCCTCTTGTGCGCGGCGGTAGACAGCGCGACGTCTGCGGGTATACCAAAGGCCGGGTAAACCAAGCGCGGCACCAGTAGCTGCAACCCACATCCACCATTCGGATTCGTTGGCAGCTAGATCATTGCGGAAGATCACCAGAGCAATAAGAGCAATCAGCCAGAGCACGGTCCCTGTTGCTATGGCGCCAACGCCATCCACATCCAGCGGCTTTACCTCTTCGGGCCAGTTGCTGCCTTCAGACATCGAACTTCCTCACCCCAGCAGGCTATCGGACTGACCCGCCCAATCGCGGCTGCAACGGCCCAGGCCGGTCACAGGAGAGCCCCAATCACAACGAGGAGAATGAGCATGCCAAGCACCCCGAGGGTGATCAGGCGACGGCTGCGGGGATCCACGGGCGATCTTCAGACGTGCTGCCGGCTAACGCCAGCAGTTACTTTCGCGACTCAAACTCAAGGAGAACAACCTTGTCACCCGGCTGATAGTCACTATCACTAATCATCGTGACGTCGGATGTTTCCCCGGGTTGTAGACCCCTAATCGCAGACGTAGCAGTCGCCACCGGGACTCCGTCGATGTAGACGTATGCCTTTGCCGTACCGTTTAACTCTTCTCCGGATACATTTTCCAGCTGTCCTTGCACGACTAGTACACCTTGCTGGGACAGGATGGCGTACTCGGTCATCCCAACCTGGTCCGTAAAGGTGTCGCTTGCGTCAGGTGCCGGAGGTGGCGCACCTTTGTCTTGCTTATTCTTCTGTTTCTTGTTTTTGGAGTTCTTAGCTTCAGCTTCTCTATCCAGGTCTGCATCAGTCTTATCCTGCTGCGCGGCTTCTTCAGCGGCTGCATCGCGTTCCGCAACTATCTCAGCCGCCCGTTGCTGTTCTGCCGTCAAGATGACGCCTTGACCGGTATTGACCGACCAGAACCATGCCAGCATGAGCGCCAAGGCGACTAGAGCTACAACAGATCCGACTGCCAAGACTTTTGGGTGGTGGGGAACGACTTCAGGGCGTCGATCCACCGACGAGTGTTTCGGCTTGGATTTCACGTCACTCACCTGTCCAGGTTAGGTGGTCTGCTGACAAAATTCCGCAAGGCATCTCTCCTGATCCCAGAATTACTGAGTCATTTTTTCCAATACGAAGTCAATACTGCGAGTCAGCGCGCTGACATCCTCTGGCTCAACCGCGGGGTACATCGAAACTCTCAACTGATTTCGTCCAAGTTTGCGGTAGGGCTCCGTATCCAAAATTCCGTTAGCGCGGAGGGCCGCTGCAACCGCGGCGGCATCAACTGAGTCATCGAAATCAATGGTTCCCACGACATTGGAACGCAGTTCGGGATCCGATACGAACGGAGTGGTGATCGGATTACTTTCCGCCCATGAGTAAAGTCTGCCAGCACTATCTGCAGTGCGGTCCGCACACCAGGTAAGACCTCCCTGAGCGTTGAACCAGTCCAACTGCTCGGCCATCAAGTAGATAGTGGCCACCGCCGGGGTGTTGTAGGTCTGGTCTTTTGCTGAGTTATCGATCGCGGTGACTAAGTCCAAAAAGGGCGGGATGTATCTGCCCGATTCCTTTATTCGCCGAGCCCGATCGAGTGCGGCTGGCGACATTAGTGCGAACCAGATGCCACCATCAGAAGCAAAAGATTTCTGTGGTGCGAAGTAGTAAACATCGAAATCCTCCGGTGCCACCCAGAGGCCGCCACCTGCTGAGGTTGCGTCATACGCGGTGAGCGCACCAGCGACGTCGATCCGTTTGGGCTGAATCGCTACGCCAGTCGAAGTTTCGTTGTGCGGAGAAGCAAAGAAATCTACGTCACTGTTTGGCTGGAAATCGGGTGCGGAACCTGGATCCGATGTAATGACCTCTGGGTCGTTAAGGAAAGGGGCCATACCCGCAGCTTTAGCGAACTTGGACCCAAACTCACCGAAAGATAGGAACTGGGAGTTGTCCTCGATAAGCCCGAACACCGCTGCATCCCAGAAAGCCGTTGATCCGCCATTACCAAGCACAACCTCATAATCGTCGGGTAACTGAAAAAGATCGCGTAAACCTGCGCGGACTCTACCCACCTCCGACTTAACAGCCTTTTGTCGATGACTTGTGCCTAAGAGATCGGGTGCTGCCTTTTGTAAAGCGTCCACCTGTTCAGGCCGAACCTTGGAGGGTCCAGCACCGAAACGACCGTCAACCGGAAGTAACTCGCGAGGGA
>JAOZTQ010000139.1 GCA_029939085.1 Candidatus Nanopelagicales bacterium | reverse complement strand
GAGCAATCTTGAACTGAGTTTTCCCAGGTCTCGTTTAGGTCGGAAGGAGCAGATCGACCTTTTCCACTCGGAGATGGCCAGCATCATCGATCTCAATGAGTTTTGCGATCCGCCCAGCAGCGACAAGATCACCTTGGGCCGCACGAACTTTCGCCAATGATGTTGTTGGACCTGCGATCTCAGCGCTGCGGACTTCGGTGCGCATCCCCACTTTGGCCTCACTTTTAGCTTTTCGGACGCCGCTCAGCACAACGCTGGTTTCGGCCAGCACCGTCGGGTCACCGGCAGCAGCTATCGAGAGTTCGACTGGTTGGGGCCACGCCTGGCTATGTATCGAACCTGACTGCCACCAGGACCAGACCTCCTCGGTAACGAAGGGCAGAAAAGGTGCAAATAGTCGCAGCAGAACTTCAAGAGCCTGGCGAAGTGCGGCTCTTGCCGAATCCCGAGCATTCGGATCGTCATCGTTGCCCGCACGCTGTTTGACTAACTCCAGATAGTCATCGCAGAAGTTCCAAAAAAAGGTCTCCGTCAGTTCTAAGGCACGGGTGTAGTTGTAGTCATCAAATGCGGCGGTGGCATTTTCAACAACTTCCCGCAGTCCGGCCAGCATGGCCAGATCGAGTGGCTGATCAGGAACCTGGTCAACTGGGTCTGGAGCGGTAAGCAGTACGAAACGTGACGCATTGAGAATCTTGATGGCTAAGCGGCGCCCAATTTTCATTTGGCCCTCGTCAAAGGCCGTATCGGTGCCCGGTCTGCCGCTGGTTGCCCAGTATCGGACGGCATCAGACCCGTGCTTTTCGAGCAAACCCATTGGCGTTACCACATTGCCCTTTGACTTGGACATTTTCTTGCGATCCGGATCCAAGATCCAGCCTGAGATAGCGGCGTCGGACCATGGCAGCCGATCATGATCCAGGTGGGACCGCACGATTGTGGAGAACAGCCAGGTGCGGATGATTTCGTGTGCCTGCGGGCGCAGATCCATGGGTGATACGCGTTGCCAAAGATCAGGGTCGGTGGCCCAGCCGCCGGCAATCTGAGGAGTTAGCGAAGACGTGGCCCAGGTATCCATAACGTCTGGGTCCCCCATGAAACCACCGGGTTGGCCGCGCTGAGCTTCTGAGTAGCCGTCCGGGCAATCGGATGAAGGATCGATAGGCAGGCTGTCGTGGTCGGGTATCAAAGGGGTGTCGTAATCCGGATTTCCAGAGTCGTCGAGTCGATACCAAACGGGAATAGGTACTCCGAAAAAGCGCTGCCGGGATACAAGCCAGTCACCGTTGAGACCAGACACCCAATTCTCGTATCGGACGCGCATATTGTCCGGATGCCAATGCAGTTCCTGCCCACGCTTAATGAGTTGTTCCCGCAGTTGCTCATCTCGACCGCCGTTGCGGAGGTACCACTGACGTGTCGTCACGATCTCTAACGGCTTCTCACCCTTTTCGAAAAACTTAACCGGGTGAGAGATACTCCGAGGTTCTCCGTCAAGATCGCCGGAGTCGGCCAATAGTTCCACCATTCGCTTTTGTGCGGTGAAAACAGTCGAACCGGCCAACGATTCGTAGGCAGCCCTGCCAGATTCGGACTCGATCCACGCTGGCACGTCTCGGGCGACCCGACCATCCCACCCCAGGATGGGACGTGTGGCGAGATCTAGTTCCCGCCACCAGGTGACGTCGGTCAGATCACCAAAAGTACAGATCATGGCAATACCCGAACCCTTTTCGGGATCGGCGAGCGGGTGAGCTACTACTGGAACCTCAACATCAAAGACCGGCGTTTTGGCACTCTTTCCAAATAGCGGCTGATAGCGCTCGTCGTCAGGATGAGCGACAAGAGCTACGCAAGCAGCCAACAACTCGGGTCGAGTGGTCTCGATGAAAATGGGATCACCGGCTGACTGATGAAAAGAAATCCGATGATAGGCGCCCGGTCGTTCGCGATCTTCGAGTTCAGCCTGTGCGACGGCGGTTCGGAACGTGACGTCCCACAACGTCGGCGCCTCACTCTGATACGCCTCACCGCGCTGCAGGTTCTTCAGGAAAGCTAGTTGCGATGTGAGCCGGGCGTTGCGATCGATGGTTTGGTACGTCTGGGTCCAATCAACGCTTATTCCTAAATGCCGCCAGAGCGCCTCGAATTCCTGTTCATCTTCCTCGGTGAGCTTTTCGCAGAGATGGACAAAGTTCCTGCGACTGATGGGAATCTGGCGTTTCGGATCGGGTTTTTCCGGTGGGGTGAAATCTGGGTCGTAGGGCAAACTGGGGTCGCAGCGCACGCCAAAGTAGTTCTGGACGCGACGTTCCGTGGGTAAGCCGTTATCGTCCCATCCCATCGGGTAGAAGACGGATTTTCCCTTCATGCGGTGATAACGGGCAATGCAATCGGTGTGGGTATACGAAAAGACATGACCCACATGCAAGGAACCACTCACGGTAGGCGGAGGAGTATCAATGCTGTAGATCTGGGACCGGTCTCGGCCACGATCAAATCGGTAAAGGTCGCCGCGTTCCCAACTATCTGACCATTTGTCCTCCAAGCCCTCCAGCGTCGGGCGATCGGGCATGGCGATCTGGGCGTCGGAACTACTTTGGGTCATAAGATCTGATTCTATGCTGTCGGACTGCTGTCACGATCAATGTGCATCAGTTCGGTCTGAGTCTTGCAGAGAAATCTTTGCGGCTGTAACTGCTGACTCGTGTGATTCCTGTGCGGTAATTACCAAGAGATCACCCAGCTGACCGTCGGGTCGGTCTGACAACGAATGAAGTGGTTCCACCGCGAGCTCTGGGTCCGGATCGTGCTCCAATAGTGCTGCTGCGAGTTCCATCTCTGATGCTGCGTACTGAGCCAGTAACTTACCCGCATCAGATGGGCGACGACCGTGTCGAACTAGTGCTTCGACTGCGCCTGCGGCACGTTCCACCTGATGGATTCGATCAAACATCAACTTCCCATCAGTCCGTGAGATACCGGGTCCAACCGGCTCAACTTCGCGGATCTCCAACTGATGTTGGACCGGCACACGCATCCGTAACATTCTGCGGTGCAAGGCAAGTGAGTTCGTGCTGGGTTCACCCGCGACTAAATCGGCGAGAGCATGCAGCCAGCTGGCACACGCTTGTGCGTAACTTTGTAACTCATCTCGCAATGTGTAGACCGACCTCATTGGTAAGAGCATCACCAGAAGAATTGCCAATGAGCAGCCAAGGAGGGTGTCCCCAAATCGCTCAAGTGCGACTTCGGTGGGGGATTCACCCAGCAATGAAGAAGTAAGAATGACCCAAAAAGCGACCGCTAAGACATATAGGCCTTGGTTTACTTCAACGAGTACCAATGCGGCAATTGCGGCGAGGGCAACGATGAGAAATGCGGCCACTTGCGTCGCTGTTCGATCATCCAATCCTTGAATTAATGTGACCCCGGGTATGACCAAAGCCACCGCTCCAGCAGTGCCTAAGGCTCGAGCTGCAGTCTGAGTAACTATCGCCGAACCATCTGGCCGAAGTAATACAACTGCAGTGGCGGCAATCCAATAACCATGCTCAAGCGGCAGCGCCAGGGCCAGGAGCAAACCCAGTGCCGCGGCGGTCGCTAGGCGGAAACCGCTTCGCACATCCGTTCTGGTGGGATGAATTAGGGCATCGAACCCTTCTTTCATCAAATTATGCTTGCGCCTTTCCCTTGAGAGTCGAGCTTCGAGCAAACGGGATGCGTGTCGGATAAGTTGCCTGGATTCCTGCGCTAATCCACGCGCTGCCGCGGATGCTGTTGGATCCTCGGCAATGGAGTTGGCTCGTCCGACTAGCCAACCAAAATCGTCCATGAAGCGACCGGCCTGTTTGCCGATCGGGCTCCAGGCGATCTCGGAACCGATCATGCTAGCCACGCAGTTGAGGGAATCGACCGCAAGCGATATCGAGTCATTGAGTCGATGTCCACTTAGGGCTGCCGTTCCCAGGGCTCGATGAGCTCGTATTGCGGAAGCTTCTTGTCGGATGCCTTCGGTGTGCAAGATAAGTTGTTCGAGCTCAAAGCGACGATCTCGACTGAGATCCGTTCGCCGTATGGTCTCGTCGGCAACCAAAAGTGCAGCTTGAGCCGACTCGCCAGTGCCGCTAAGCGCGCGTGGTTGGGCATCCGAGAGGTGAGTTGCAACCGATCTCATCGCCTCTGCAAGCGGTCGACGCTCTGGAAGGTCCGTCTGCAGATTGGATGCTAGCCAGGTGAGCAGAGTCTGAGTCAGGCCAGCCGCCAGCATGAAGGCAATCGTCTTCGGGCCGAAGGAGGCCGCCGCGTCGGAAACTCCTAGAAATGCCTCGACGGTAATGACATCGGCTGCCATTCGACTCAAACCAGATTTGCGTCCCGCTAACGATCCGGCCAGGAATGCGAGTAACACCAATAGGACCCCTGGAAGAGGCGTATGCAGGGTCGGCCACGCTATGGCCGCGAACAATGCGAGTGCAAAGCTTTCCAGGGTCATCAAACGAACTGTCACTGCAGGCAAAGCAGTAGCACGATCTTGAAGTCCGACAAATAGTGCGGTGGATGCGGCTAATGCGCCGGTTTCAGGACCCACCCAGTACCAACCCAGAAGCAGTGCCGCCATGATGATCAATGCTCGTCTCGCTGCCGACCAACTGCGCAGGCGCCAGCGCTCGATGGCGAAAACGTTGCGGGCAAC
>JAOZTQ010000138.1 GCA_029939085.1 Candidatus Nanopelagicales bacterium | reverse complement strand
TCGATCACCGGATAGCTAACGGTGCTGGATTCTTAGTGCGGCGTTATGGCGAGTCTGCCGTGCAGCTGATATCCGAGACAGTCCAAAGGTGGGACGGAGATCAGGCTGCGAGTCGGATCGAAAATGCTGTAGGCCGCGACTTGCAGTTCATCAGAATAAACGGCACGGTCGTGGGTGCGCTGGCAGGCTTGACTATCTACTCAGTATCGGAACTCATTATCTAGTGTCGATGGCGACAATATGACTTCTCTTTACGGCATACTGACGGCATGATTCGACGCACTTTGTCAGTTGCCGGTGTCGCGCTCGTTGCGGGAGTAATGGTGGTTGGGTGCTCGACGAGCACTTCGAGCCCACAGCAGGCGCCAAGCTCGCCATCCGAATCGAGTTCACCTGCCGAGCCGAGCTCGCAGAGCCCGACCACGAGCCCCTCACCGACATCAACTTCCTCACCGAGTGGAGAGATTACAAACCCTGTGCTGCCACCTATTGAAGTGGACGGAGCCGCTAAAGAAGAAGTATCCGTCGGTCAAACCCTTAATGTCATCACCAAGAACGTGACCAGCGTCTCGACCAACAACGCTGAGGTCCTGAAAGTCTCTCAGCCTTCCGACGATGGCTCAGCGCAGTTCAATGCGGGCGCCGAAGTGATTGGTGCTGGCAATGCCGTGTTGACGGTTTCAGTCAAGGGCGGAGACGATTACAAGGTTGAAGTCACTGCTACCAAGTAACTCGCCAGATCGAACTAGTTGCAGCAGCCGCCACCGCAACAACCGCCGCCTGACGGCGGCGCAGCGCTGGTGCCGATAGTCCCGGAAATTCCGAGCATTTTTACCGTGTCGTCATGCCCTTGTGGACACGACGCAGGGGCGTCAGCCTCCGCCATGGGCCGGCTGATGTCGAAATCGGAGCCACAAGAGCGGCAGCGAAACTGGTAAAGGGGCATAGCCCGAGGGTAGACGATTCCTTGCTTTCGGTACAGATCCCTCGGATGCTCCGGTTAATGCGCAGTCTTAAGCGACATCAATCAGATCGATCACGAAGATTAGGGTTTTTCCAGCGAGCCGATGAAAACCTGATTCACCGTAAGCGAGTGCCGGCGGGATGACTAGTTCACGTCGTCCCCCGACGCGCATACCGGGGATACCTTCTTGCCAGCCCTGGATCAGACCTTGTAGCGGGAACGAAATGGATTCACCGCGATTCCAGGAGGCGTCGAACTCTTCACCGGAATCAAACTCGACACCTACGTAATGGACCTCAACGGTCGCACCTGGGACGGCTTCCTTACCATCACCCACGGTGATGTCACGGATAACTAGTTCGGTCGGCGCCGGACCGTCGGGCATATCGATTTCGGGTTTTTCCATAGTTGCAGCCTAGGTGCCCGCAACTGTCGGTAACCCAGTGGGTCTATTCGTGCCGGTAACTTTCTGATTCGACGGTTTGTCGGCGCGAGGCTGGGGAGCGTCTCCGCTACGGTTCTAGTCATGATCGATATCACCTACCCGCCGATCATCCTGAGCGCATATGGGATGTTCAAATCGCTGGGACTCAAATTCATGGTTGAGGGGGCGGAGCACTTACCTCGAAAAGGTGGTGTAGTTCTCGCGAGTAATCATGTCTCCTATCTCGATTTCATTTTTTGCGGCTACTCCGCACGAACGAGTAATCGCCTGGTGCGGTTCATGGCGAAAAAGTCGGTATTTGATCATCGGATTAGCGGGCCACTCATGAGATCAATGCACCACATCCCGGTGGACCGTGCCGCTGGCGCGAAATCTCTGGATAACGCGGTCGATTGGTTGGAGCAGGGGGAGGTTGTAGGCGTATTCCCGGAAGCGACCATCAGCCAATCCTTTGAGTTGAAGGACTTCAAAACCGGATCCGTGAGGATGGCGCTGCAAGCGGGTGTGCCTATCGTTCCCATGATTACTTTTGGCGGTCAGCGGCTTTGGACCAAAGGTCATAAACGTGAGTTAGAGCGAAATGCGACTGTCGCGTTGACCTTGGGGGAGCCGATGGAAGTCTCAAAGAGCAAGTCCGCGGAGGACTCCACCGAAGAACTCAAGTCTCGAATGCAGATCCTCTATGACGACACTATTGAGCGATATCCGCCGCCGGCACCAGGTACTTGGTGGTGGCCCGCCCGATTTGGTGGGGGTGCCCCGTCGCTAGCCGAGATGGCCGTCCGGGATCAGGAAGATCGCGACCGGCGAGAAGGGCACAGCGACAGCGGCTAGGGGTGTGATCAACTAGCTGGTAACCATGCCACCCCAGGGCCCCCAGCCAACATCGCTGATGAGCCGGGCGGCCGCTTTGACGTTCCA
The DNA here is from genome assembly GCA_029939085.1 of Candidatus Nanopelagicales bacterium. Taxonomy (GTDB): domain Bacteria; phylum Actinomycetota; class Actinomycetes; order S36-B12. Next base: position 2,369 of record JAOZTQ010000138.1, on the reverse strand, counting down.
ACGGGGTCGTAACGCCGATTCATCCGGGGTCCCGCCGGCGTATTGCAGTGTCCCGCCGTCGTTGAGTTGGAAAAGACCCCAGTCGTTCGTGCCGTTGGTGTTTTTGTCATTCACGACATTGGGCAGTAGGCGACTTTCGCGCCAGGAGATACGCAGTGCCGATTCCGCTGCCGCGGACCCCAATCGCTTCCGAAAGACCTTTTTGATGTGGAAGGCCGACACGACCTGGACCTCGAACAGACCGTTAGGTTGATCCATGACTGGTTCCAACACCCGGTCAGCCCAGCTTTGGATCTTGGGTAGTTTCAGCTGCTTTTTTGCTGAGAGCTGGCTTGGGAGTGAGCCTTGCTGAAGTGGGAGGGTAGTCACCGCTAAAGACGGCTGACCGAGCTCATTCGCGCCCGCCTTATCGGCTGTCCCCAAACCTGAGGGGAGCAGGGTGACGACCAGCGCCGCTGCGCTTGCCAAGATGAGCGCACGAATTGACTGTCTTGTAACTCCAGGAACCACGGCAGGAGTCTGTCGGTAATCAAGCCGACACGCCAGGGATTTTGCTAACTTTTTTGTATATTTACGACATTTTTTTGGAAAACAAGCGGCGTGTCGTGCTTTTCCAGGGGGCCTATCTGCTAATCGAGCGGAATTTTGGGGGCTATTTTGCGGTTTCCAGTAGTTGACCGCCAAACGGTTGAGTAGCGGTTGTGGCCGCCTCGACCATTTCCTTGTCTCCCGCGATGAATAACCATTCGATATTTCGAGTTCGTTTGACGGTTCCTACTTTTTCGCCCTTTGGATTATGAATTCCGATTCGGGAACCCACGTAACGATTGGACTCAAACCCAACTGCCTGGATTTCGTTCAGACCACTGTCCCTGAGTAGAGCGTCGAGTTCTTGTGCGGACACCCAGGATTCATCGTTGTACGACAGCATCACAACCCTTGCATCCAGGCTCTCGAGCAGTTGACCTAGTGCGGGAGCAAATGTCTTCTTGCTATTGAAGGGGCTCCGACTCGCACTATCGCGAAGATCTATCCGCTTACAGGCGCGCCCATAATGTTGCGGTGAATCCCACCGGACTAGCGTTTCCCAAATGTGGTAGTTCGAGTCGTATCGATGCTGGTTGTAAGGCGGATCCAGATACGCCAAATCGATGGGACCGAGCGATTGGACGGTGCTGGTCACATCACCAGGAAGTGACGAACCAGAGCCGGGGATGAGGTTTGGAACTTGTAACTCCAAGGCTCGGTAGGACCGAGGCGCCCATTGTTTGAGATAAGCCATCTGTAAGCCTGTGGTTGAGTCCACTCGGTCGGCTGCTTGTAACAGGGAGGTAAGCAACAGTGGAAACAGCCACGTGTCTCGATGTTCCTCAATCGCGTCACGAATTGCATCGATTCGCTCACCGTTCTGGGGCTGAAAAAACTGCGATTTGTGGCAGAAGACCTCTGTGACGTATCCGGATTCGCCGGGCAGTTGGTTGAGCCGATCGATCTCCTCGGTCAAGGCCTTCGTATCGACCTCGTCGGCATCCGTTGCAATGAAGCAGTCCGCCAGAATTTGCGAGTAACTCGCGGAATCTGCCGCGATCACATGCATCCCCGCCTGCTTAAAGGCCTGGGCAACTCGAGTTGTACCGGTGAAGAGATCGGCGGTGGTAGCGGCGTTTGTCGCCGTTGCTGCGGCTGCAAGGGCAGGAACCAGCCTTCGTTTGGATCCCAGGTACTTGAGCATTGCACTCCATCCGGCTGTCAACGCTTGAGCGTAGGCCACGAGTGCCTGACCTGGTTGTCCGAACACGCCCGGTTGCTCTGGAGGCCTTGATCGGGTGACCATGGGGTATGGCCTCTGATGATGACGAAATCGCTCGACTACTGCGTGAAGTTGATGCGGTCACCGGCGGGGAGAGTGGGTCCCCACAAGATGCTGATGAAAAGACCTCACGGTCCGGTCGCGAGGTGGCCAAGAACGAGGATTCGAAATCCGCGGGAAGTAAACGCGGTAGATGGATCCTCGTCGCTGCTGTCGGTGGAGGTGGCGCAGGATTGATCACAGGAACCCTGTTCGCGATCTTGCCGTTCGTTGACGGGATCTCCACGGCTATTGGTGCCGCGGGTGGCGCAGCAATCGCGGCCGCAGTTGGGCGACCACCACGGTGGCTGGGATAAGGGTGGGCCGTTTCAGCGGCATCGCGAAAGGTGATACGACACAATGTCAGCGTATTGTTCATGATTGGCTGCTGAGTAACCGTCACGATGTCCGCCGAACGTTGCAGGGGAGGCTCCATGACTCTTGAGTCCGAGCCTGCGGCAGCGGCCACTAAATCCACGAGCGCGACTGTTGCGGTTAACCCGTTCGATGAGATGTATGA
>JAOZTQ010000137.1 GCA_029939085.1 Candidatus Nanopelagicales bacterium | reverse complement strand
CAGCCGGGCTTAAATCCGAGACGACCTTGACCGGGGCGACCTTACGCTGCAGGTCGGTTATGGGGCGTGCCATACCTCCACGCTACGTCCCCGACGGAAACCGGGACAATCGGGAGTGCGATCAGTCAATCAAACCAAGTTCAGCCAGTAGTTCCCAAGAAGCAGCCAAAGCCGCCTTCCGGGGAAATGGATGGTCCAGGTTCGGGGAGACCGCACGCATGTGGGCTGGGAACGGCGAGTATGCAATATCCCAATGGTGCCCGTGCAGCATCGCAATATGGGTCGCCATCGGGATATCCATCGTGGCTTGCTTTTGGGTCAGCTGCATATCGTTATTCGCGTCAAACTGCGACATCTTGACGGTATCCATGAACTGAAATGCGGGAGCTTCCAGCGGCGTAGTGGAGCCAGTCAGCGAAAAAATGGGGACTCCCAGCTCGGTGATTTTCTCAGCGTGCTCGCGGTTGTAGTCCTCACGCACATCGGTGCGGAGATCGTAAAATGCTTGCTTGATGTCGTATTCATCTACGCGCCGAAGTCCCGTTGTCTTTTCGACAAAACCTGGGTTCAGCATCTGCAGGAACTGATCGAGCCGATCCGAAATTTCCTTCGTGTCCATGTCCTTAATCTGCTCGTAAATGCCATCGGCAGTGTAGGAGCCACTCATTGCACCCGCCCAGGTAAAGACGCCAGCGATGCGATCCGCGTATTCCGGATGGTTGACAAGGAAGTTGAAGACGTCCGGGCCACCTTTGCTGTAACCAATTATCCAGACCCGCTCTGGTGGCGTGGGATCTTCAATGGGCCGCTGATCGGCAGTGAAACCCTCACCCCGATCTAGTGACGCGAGAATGTCTTGGTTGTTCGCTTCGCAGCCTCGAAACGGATGGGCGTCACACCGTAACGTCCGCCAGCCTCGCTCTTCCTCAATCATCGGAGCTTCATCGACGAAAGCATGGGCTCGCGGATGGAGCAAACCTGAAAGTAAACCGGGCACCAATAGCAGCGTGGTGTTGTTAATTTCTACGTCCGCGTCAGGTAACTCAAGTTCCCAATCAGACGCTGAAACTCCCTTAAGGAAGCGGTCGGCGATTTTTTGGCGGTCACTTCGGTTATCTGATCCGATCCGCGGCAGCGCACCGGCGAGGCCCGCTGGCTTACCGGCAGTCTCCAACGCATCTTCGTCCTGGATAGCCTCGCTGAGAAATAAATCCTTCCAGCGCATCTTGAGCCACCGCTTCACGGTGGCATCAGAGAATGCAGCCGAAGAGTCCTCATCTACCCAATCTCTGACCTCAGCGATGACGGTGTCGTAGTTTCCGGAATCAAGTTCGGTCTGTAGCGACATGGTGCTCCCTTCCGTTGGGAAGTTACCGACAATGTCGAGTGGATGCACCCTGATTGGCAGCCTTAGTTCTTCAATCTTGTCCTGAGAATCGCTCTTGCCACACCTGAGCGACTTGACTGGCCAGACTCGACACATCGCCGTTGTTAGTGATGACAACATCCGCGACGGCTCTGCGTTCCTCATCCGAAGCCTGAGCAGCCATTCTGGCTCGCACTTCGTCCGCTGACATATCGCGGCTACTCATCAAGCGACGCAATCGGATGTCTGCTGAGGCTTCTACCACCAGGACACAATCCCAACCTTGGTGCAGCGATTGCTCAACCAGTAACGCAATGTCGTACACAATTACTGAGTCTTGGGGTGCTGCCGCCATCAAATCCTGCGCTCGCTGGGCGATACGCGGATGAGTTATCCGATTGAGGGCCGCCAATCGCTCTGAATCGTCAAATACCTTTGCGGCTAGCGCTTTTCGGTCGAGCGAACCACTCGGCTGCAAAACCTCTCGGCCAAACTCATCAACGATCTCCGCCAAAGCTGGTTGTCCTGGTTCGACTACCTCTCGGGCTATCGCATCCGCATCGACGATGACGGCGCCTCGCTCGCGGAGTAGTTCGGCAACCGTACTTTTGCCTGAACCGATTCCCCCGGTCAGCGCGACCTTGATCACGCTAGTCCGTTCACTCTTCGTCGTCAGTGTTCAGTTTGTCGCGCAGGGCCTGTAGGGCCGTGTCTGACGCCAGGGTGCCCTCAGACTCCTTGCCAGCATCAGTGCTGAAGTTGGATGGTGTTCCACCTGATTCGATGATGGCGTCCTGCGAAGCAACGGCTGCGTCTTCCATCTGCTTGCGATGGGCTTCCCAGCGATCCTGTGCGTCAGCGTATTCCTGCTCCCACTGAGCACGCTGATCTTCGAAACCTTCTTTCCATTCACCGGTCTGGGGGTCAAAGCCTTCCGGACCGATGTAGTTGCCTTCTTCATCGAAGGCTGGCGCCATACCGTACAGGTAGGGGTCGAACTCCTCTTGGATCGTGCCCGTCCCTGACTCATTGGCCTGCTTGAGCGAAAGCGAGATCCGTCGACGTTCCAGGTCAATATCGATCACCTTGACGAAGATCTCATCGCCTACCGCAACGACCTGATCGGGCAGTTCGACGTGATGACCCGCGAGTTCGGAGATGTGGACCAATCCCTCGATACCCTCATCGACCCGGATGAAGGCACCAAAGGGAACGAGTTTGGTGACTCGACCGCTGACGACCTGTCCCAACTGATGTGTCCGGGCGAAGTGCTGCCACGGATCTTCTTGTGTGGACTTCAATGACAGCGATACGCGCTCGCGGTCCATGTCCACCTCGAGCACCTCGACAGTTACCTCTTTGCCGACTTCAACCACCTCGGCAGGGTGTTCGATGTGCTTCCAGGAAAGTTCGGATACGTGCACTAGGCCATCCACGCCGCCGAGATCGACGAATGCACCAAAGTTGACGATGCTGGATACGGTGCCGTTGCGCACCTGCCCCTTCTGGAGTTGGTTGAGGAAATCACTGCGAACTGCGCTTTGGGTCTGTTCCAACCAGGCACGGCGCGAGAGAACTACGTTGTTTCGGTTCTTATCCAACTCAATGATTTTGGCTTCGAGGGTCTGGCCAATATATGGCTGCAGATCACGAACTCGTCGCATCTCAACCAGGGAGGCAGGTAGGAAGCCGCGTAATCCGATATCCAGGATCAGACCGCCCTTGACTACCTCGATGACCGAGCCTTCGACGACACCATCGGCTTCCTTGATCTGCTCGATGGATCCCCAAGCCCGCTCATATTGAGCCCGTTTCTTGGAGAGCAGCAGCCGACCCTCTTTATCTTCTTTCGTCAGAACCAGCGTCTCGATTTCGTCATCGACGCTAACGACGTCTTCTGGGGAAATGTCATGTTTGATGGATAGTTCCTTAACCGGAACTATTCCTTCAGTTTTGTAGCCGATGTCTACCAGGACCTCATCCCGATCTACCTTGACAACTTTTCCAGTTACTAGGTCACCGTCATTAAAGGGTTTGATGGTCTGATCCACCGCGGCGATGATGTCCGCTTCACTGCCAATGTCATTGACTGCGATCTGCGGTGCGGTGGGGGTGGTCATTTCGGGAGTGGACGTCATTGAGTTGGTTTTCCGTTGGACAGTTTTCGGTTGGCGCGCTTGTCCGCTCCCACTCAATCACACACTGGTGTGAACCTGTTTGGGGCCGGCCGCCTTACTTGGTACGAAGGCGCTCGCCGGACAGACGCGCTATAAGGATACGGATGTGCCAGCGTTTCGGTCAAACGGCTCAATCCGACTCGGGTGATGCTGAGCCTTGAGACGGTGATGACCTGGTCTTGTCTTTGGCGGCCGGCTCCGCAGACGGCCCCAAATCGTCGGCCGGTGGTGGTGTGTAAACCTCGTCCGGATCGGGCTCGATGGGCGGGTCTTGCGGGGTTATAGCCATTGTTGGCCAGGGATCAGGTGTGAACTCCAGCCCCACCTGCTTACTCTCAAAAGCCCTCGCAGCCGAGTCCCGACCTGGGTAATCGCCCTTTCGTATCCACAAATCCAGCTGAATAAGTAGACCTACTATCGTACGAACTTCGAAGTGACAGTGACCAGCTCCGGTTTGCGCCGGCTCATCCTCGGTGTAAAAGTTGCGAGGAATCGAGTAGGCGCCAACAAGATTTGCGCGAATTTCAGGGCCAAATGTGCCAACCCGATCGATATACCAGGATTCGTTTTGCACGATGTACACCGGGTCAAAAATGTTGTGCAGGGTCAGCAGCGGAACCTTCAGATCCCCCACCAACTCACCTTGAGCTGATGCCGCCACCGTGGCATCTTCATCTGCTTGGACGCGGGGACCTCTCAGTTCTTGATAGTTGTCCCGAACGGAACCTGCGGCGAGTGCTTCAAGCTGTGACCGTCGCTCTTCCTTGATCCGACCCTCGTAATCGGTTCCTTCATTCGTCGATGGATTTCCACCTACGAGTTGCTCAAACAAATAGCGCTGCGCAGTGCTCTGTTCTAACAGATTCTCAATCCCGACGACGGCAGCAGCCACTTGGCTATCGAGCGTGGAACCCGTTTCCACAGAAGTCTTCAGCGGAAGGCCCAAAAGTGAGGCAATGAAGAGCACTTTCGCCTGCCCTTCGTCGCCATCACGCGACGCAGCTCGGACAGCCTTACGGCCCTCCTTGAGCGAAGCCAGAGCGTCTTCATAACTGGAAAAGTTCACGAGCTGCAGATTCGGGACCAGCAGCTGGCGCACTGCAAAACTGGCATCAAGTGCGAGTTCAAATGAAGGCACCGGCCCGCTCATTGGCGCGCAGATGGC
>JAOZTQ010000136.1 GCA_029939085.1 Candidatus Nanopelagicales bacterium | reverse complement strand
TTCTAATTCCACATCCTTGAATCAGTCACCGGGTGCCACCGAAGAACTTCTCAGCATGTGCGTTCCTATCCCGCCCATCACGCACCAGAGCGTCTGGACCTCATCAACGGGCCAAAGAAATCGACTGTCGGTTTCCTACTCGATCTGGACTGGACCGGCTCTAGCTACATCAGCAGTCATCCGTCTGATGAAGACCGTTGCCAAAAGGATGACGAGAAAAAACATGGAGACACCGACTCGCCAACTCCATGCGAATGCCTCTCGTAAGTCTTGGGCCACCTCATCTGCTTCTGATAACTCCGCTGAAGATTGAGCTACCGCGATTATTTCCAATACCTTCGGGTCTCGCTCGGAAGCAACAACGTAACCAGCCTCTTGAATCAGTGCGGCTCGCTCCTGAGTAGTCAACTCAAAGCTATCGTCGATGAGCTCTGACATGGCGAAACTCCCTACGAACGAAACCACAGCAGCGACGATGACAGCACCAACCCCACTCGATAGATTCGCGACGGTTTCCATCGCAGCTGATGCTTCGGAAGCCGACTTAGATCGAACCTCCGACAAGGCAATGTCTGGGATCACGGACAAACTTAGGCCACCAAAGAACCCAATTAGCAGGATCCCAGCAGCGACCTGCTGATTCGCCCAGGCCGACCACAGATGAAAAATCAGAATCATCACGGCCATCATCGAATAGGCAGCACCGAGCAACACGGTGCGGTCGTGGCAACGTTTAGCCAACACTGGGCGCGCCAGAGCACCGAACAGCAAACCGACCGGAAAGAGCGCTAGAGCAGTCGATTCTGTTACGGCCGAAAGGTCGGTCGCAAAGTTCATAATGGTCGCCCCAAAAACCACCAAGGATGAAAAAGCAACGGTGTACAGCGAAAGAACCACGACCCCATTTCCGAAGCGTGGCCCCCGAAAGAGCCCGAAATCCACAACAGTGGCTTTACCGCGCCGAGCGGACTTTTCGTCTATGGCAAATAACACTAAGAAAACGATGCCGATAATGACCAGCGTTGGCGAGAACCCGAAGGCTCCGGCGGACCAGGTAACTCCGAGAAAGGACACATCTCCCTTCTGGACCACCCAACCGAAATAGGTTCCGGTCGAGATACCCACCAGGAGAGTTATTAATCCAACTAGCAACAGGAAAGTTCCCAAGACATCGGCCCTAGCACGATTCCGCAAACCAACTGGAACGATCCGATGTAACAGCAAACCCACAATCGCCACCGCAGCAACAACGAGGTAACCAACCCTCGGCAAACCATCAGCGGTGAGGAATCCCCCGCTCAATCCTCCCGAAAGACCCGCGAGACCATTCACGAAAACAACGATCGAGAATGCAATTTTTCGCGGCTGACCTCCTACGAACCAAGACGTCGTTGCGCCCCAAATGAGCGGCACTCCGGTGGCTAGGGCAAAGCCTGCAACTACTCGAGACAGTAGGAGCAGTTCAAAGTTCGGGGAAAATGCAGAACCCAACATGCCGAAAAGTAGGAACGAGAACGCCAGTAACGCGCCCTGGCGACTGCCGATGCGCCCGACTAGCCGACCCATCATCGGCATGGCTCCGCCGCCGACCGCGAAGTACACCGAAAACATCAGTGCGCCGACGCCATAGCTGATACTGAGATCCGCTTCGATCTCAACCGCAGAAACCGAGGAGTAGAACTGGTCGAAGATCAGACCAAACATCAGGAGGGTAAGGATGGCGAATGACAGCCAAGTTCTCCGATCAACACCGGAAGCTTCGGTCACACCCACGTCACTCATGTGGGAAACTTACCGACCCCTAGGTCGCTCCTCCATTCGTGGCGGGTTTTCGCCTGCAGTAAGTGCTTTAGCGCGATTGCGTGTTGGAGCGAATCGGTTCGCTTCGTGCGGATTAATCTCGAGGAGTGGCCTCCCCAACGTTTCGCAAACCCCTTTTGCTGATGCTTGGTGCCAGCTCCCTGGTCATTTTGACCGCCGCTACGATCCCTGCGATCACGAGTGATCCCGCGTTTGAAGATGCAAATCAACCGCAGCAATCCACAGATGCCGCATCCCTACCGCCCGCACCGGACCGACCTGCCCCACTGCGATATACCCAATCAGGTGACGGCTTCCTCATCATTAAGCCACCGAAATCTGAACAGTCAGACACAACGAACAAGCGAGTTTCCGGCACCGTTGTGAGGTACACGGTGGAAATCGAGTCTGGGCTGAAGACACGTGCTCGTGAGCTGTCTGAGATTACTGATCAAGTACTACAAGATCGCAAACGCGGATGGGGGTCTGACGGCAGCAGAAACTTCCAACGCGTCACAGACGTCAACATCGCCAATGTTCGCGTCGTGCTCGCAAACCCCGCCACGGTGGATTCACGATGCGCCGCTATTGGCTTATTCACTGCAGGGACGTTTTCTTGTTGGGACGGATCACGCGCCATGATCAACCTCGAACGCTGGAAGAACGGTGCAACCGACTTCAAATCGCTAGACCTATATCGCCGCTATGTCATAAATCACGAAGTAGGCCATGGCTTGGGTTTCGGTCACCAATCATGCCCTTCAGCCGGCGCGCTGGCCCCACTCATGATGCAGCAAACCAAAACCACCGGGGCATGTAGACCGAACGCCTGGCCCTACCCCTAGCAACGACTGACGCGAACTGACATCGGCTAATTGCCAGGATCTATACGTTCAACACTTTCACGCGCGTGAGTGCGAGCATGCCCGACAGTGAGGCGATAGGTTGTTGCCGAAAGCATCTAGGGAGCGAAGTCATGCTTAGAAGAAATGTCGCCCAGCGAACGACATGCATTGCGGCCATCACAACTTTGCTGTTCGTGCTGAGCGGATGTATCACCATCAACACAGGTGGAAGCAGTTCCGGCGGAGAGGGCTCCGGTCTTGGTGGCTCATGCCCTGATGGCTCGTTTTCCAATAAGGAAATTACCGGAGGTCAAGTATCCAACCTGGTCTTTGATGGGAGTTGGGACGTCAATTTCAAAGTAGGGGATGAGCAAAAGATCGTAGTTTCCGGCACAGTGCCGGAGGACGCCATTAAGGCCAACATCTCCGACACCACCTTGACCTTGCAATCGCGCTGCTCTCAGCGATCGACCGCGGACGTCACCGTCAAATCGATCTCGGGGATAAAAGTCAATAACAGTGCGTCGGCCGAAGCCTCCTCCGGCTCCGCAGATGAAATTGCTGTCGACGTTGATAACGGATCAGGGCTGAAGATGGACAAGGTCGAAGCCAAGAAGGCAACAGTCAAGGTCGATAATGGATCTACTGCTGACTTCGCAGCAACCGATGCGACCGTGACCATGAATAACGGCTCTAGTGGATCTGCGGTCGTCAGTGGCACGCTTGATGTGGATATGGATAACGGCTCCAACCTGACCTACACCGGTGGCGCAAAGATTGGTACACAAAACTTGAAGAATGGTTCCAATCTGAATCCTGGGTAACTTTCGACTACGCCGGTGGCCCGAAGCCCTGCCGAAAAAGACTCATACCCGGTCCACCGATTGATTGACTGTTACTTTTCGTGATGCACGCCGAGATGCAAAAAAGTGAGCGGCGTTAGTCAAACATCTGATGTGAGACCGGTCAGCGCTGCGGTTCAACTCGAACGGGCGCGCTCGGGCGGACCAGATCTATCCACTCGTCACCAGTCACAGGTCTAAAGCAACAGCCCGCAAATAGCCGCGGATCACTCGTTCTAGTTCAGCGACCACATCTTCATCGAGCCGTCCCTCTCGATAAGCCAGCAGCATAATCGACTGACTCAGTTCGATGATGACATCGGCGACCAGCTTGAGTTCTTTATCCGACCAACTAGACAACAGTCGAAGAACCGGAACCACTGCTGCGGCCATTCGACTCGATTGTTCCTCGGCCATTGCGCAAGTTTCCGCAGTCGACTTCATGGCCAACCACACAGCCGATCGAGATGGATCTTCCCGCCATCTGATTGCTACCTGGGCAATCATCTCCCCCACATTCTCAGTCAACTTTTCGGCTGGCAACACGTGATAACGCTCGAGATCTTCGATCAAGGAGTTGGTGTCATCGACAGCGAGCTCGGCAACTATCGCAAGTTTGTTGGGAAAGAACTGGTAGACAGAACCCACGGGAATCTCGGCGTATTCCGCTATATCTTCTACGACAAAGCCCTCTATCCCTTTTTCCATCAGCAGATGCCGGGCCGCCGACAGAATCTTGTCGAAGCGAACCTGACCGCGGCGCTGGACGGGCCGGTGCCTCAGCCGCAGTGACTTCGGCCGATTCACATCGCGACTGTCTTTACTCTCCGACTGTCTGGCACTTGTCACTTTCCGCGTGGTCCCAACTTGTCGCTAGCATCCGGTCCCCCGCGTATGCGGGGCGCCAAAGCACAATCCATATGTTGAGACGGTAACAGTAATCGTGGGCTGGGTATCGGCAGCAGTTCGAACTCTAATCCGTGGTTAACCCAGGCAATCGGGGTTAGGGCAACCCCGGGCCGTTATGAAGTAAGCGGCTAACTCCCATAGGTATCGCCGGATACTTTTAGGTCCGATAACGTTAGTAGCGAAACATTCAGCGCGACCGGCGTTTTTGTCCCAGAGCGTCTCCAAACAACATCGCATTACTCACGAAACTGGCGAGGTGAAGGCGTGTTCCCCCAACCACTATCCATACGACTGCTCTCCAAAAGACTGCTCATTTCGAGCACACTC
>JAOZTQ010000266.1 GCA_029939085.1 Candidatus Nanopelagicales bacterium | reverse complement strand
TACCGCGATGACATCCAGATCATCTCTTAGCACCGCATCGACCAGTGACACCCCGATATTGGCAGCCGCGATAGCCCTGCGGCCGTCCGCACGCAGGATGGATTCCAGCATCAAAGTTGCTGTCGTCTTGCCATTGGTACCCGTAACAGCAAGCCATGGCGCTGCATCAGGCCCACGAAGCCGCCACGCGAGTTCTAGTTCGCCCCAAACCGGAACTCCCGCTTTTTGCGCAGCCTGGATCAGCGGCGCCCCCGGTGGGAACCCTGGAGAAACGACCAGCAGGTCGAGATTCGGCGGTAGCGACTCTCCATCAGCAAGCCGCACCTCCGCACCCAGTTCACGGAGATCGGCCGCCCAACGGTGATGATCGGGACTATCTCCACCCTCCACCGCAACTACATCCGCACCCAGATGCAACATCGCTCGGGCGCACGCAGCACCAGCAAGTCTGATACCGGCCACGCCAGCGCGAACTCCGGTCCAATCAGCACTTCGGTTTAACGAAGTGATCATGGCACCACCCAACCGAAGAAAAATAGAGTTAGCGCGACGGCGATGCACAGAGCCTGAATGATCCAAAATCTAACGACGATGAGAATCTCCGGCCAACCAAGCAATTCAAAGTGATGATGCAGCGGCGCCATCCGAAAAATTCTTTTGCCAGTCAGTTTGAAGGAACCTACCTGCAAGATCACTGAGACGGTGATGATGAAGAAGAGCCCACCAATCAGAATCAGCAGGATCTGAGTTTGACTCATCACGGCCAAACCGACGATGCCGCCGCCCAAGGCCAATGAGCCTGTATCACCCATAAAGATCTTCGCCGGATGCGTGTTCCACCATAGGAATCCAAAACAGGCGCCGGCACACGCAGAAGCAAAGACAGTTAAGTCAAGTGGATCTCTGACCTCGTAACATAATCGTCCTGCTGTGGTGGCGCACGTCTGATTGAACTCCCATAACGTGATCACGATATAGGCCGCGAATGAAGCTAAGGCAGCACCAACCGCGAGACCGTCGAGACCATCCGTCAGGTTCACGCCATTTGTTGTGGCGGTTACCAGAAACCACACCCAGATCAGAAAAAGGCCCAGCGGCAAAATTAATGAGGTATCTCGGACGAACGAGATCGCTTGTGAAGCAGGGGTCAGACCGCGGTCATCAGGAAAATTCACGGCGGCGATGGCGAAGGTGATTGCAACGACCGCTTGCCCAATCAACTTGGTTCGAGCCCGGATACCCGTTGATCGCTGCCGAAAAATCTTCAGATAGTCATCAGCCAGCCCAACGGCTGCAAGACCCAAAACCAACCACAGTGCCAGCATTCCGGATGCAGAAGGA
>JAOZTQ010000135.1:1669-4770 GCA_029939085.1 Candidatus Nanopelagicales bacterium | reverse complement strand
AGCGGTCGATGCTATGGAATCTAGTGAGTTGGTCGCGGAAACCCTCGGGGAGCAGGTTTTCGATTACCTCTTACGAAATAAACGGGATGAGTGGGATCAGTACCGTCAGCAGGTGACTCAATTCGAGCTGGATCGTTATCTCCCGCTGCTGTGACTGAAACTCGACATAGCACCGCATCCGGCCGGCTCGTCCGGCTTGGCTTCCAAGAGCCTGAAGTTGCTGCAGAACAGTTAGTTTCATCACCGCTATCGGATGAGGCAATCCAAAGTGTTGTCGCAGCGCTCGCGTCGTCGGCTGATCCCGATACGGCGTTACGTTCGCTGTCTCGGATAGTAGATTCCGCTACTGAGAGTCCAGACGCACTTGCTGAACTAGATCAGGCTCTGCAACAAGATCAAGACATATTGGCAGGGGTCGCCGGGGTTCTGGGAGCTTCCGAGGCGCTTGGCGATCATCTGGCCCGGCACCCTGAGGACTGGCCGTTGCTCGGTCCAACCGATCGAATCAGCGGTCAGCAGATCCGAACCCAACTACTTGAAGCGGTATCAGCAGAGCCAGAGTCAACAACACCGACAGCGACTATGCCTTACGACCTCGCGCTGCAAGAACTGAGATTGGCTTATCGACGACAGTTGTTAGCTATCGCCCGTCGCGATGTGGTCCAGGGGGAGAGTTACGAAAACACGGTCGCGGATCTGACTGATCTCGCAGATGCCGCGCTGGAGACTGCATTGGCAATTTCTCGGGCCGAGGTCGGCGAACGTGCTGAAAACTGTCGACTGGCGGTTGTGGCCATGGGCAAATGCGGCGGTCGTGAACTTAACTATGTCTCCGATGTTGATGTTGTGTTTGTTGCAGAATCCGTCGACGGAGATGATGATTCGGCTATCCGGATTGGAACTGAGCTAGCCAGTGGCTTAATGCGTGCTTGCAGCGCTGAGACTCCTGAAGGCGCCTTATGGGAAGTGGATGCTGGATTGCGGCCTGAGGGTAAAGCAGGTGCCCTGGTCCGGACTCTCGCCAGCCATGTCGGCTACTACGAAAGATGGGCAAAGACCTGGGAATTCCAGGCCCTCCTAAAGGCGAGAGCCGCGGCGGGCGACCTAGAACTCGGCGGACGGTATGAGGATGAAATCGCCGAATTTGTATGGGATGCGGCAGGTCGGCCCAACTTTGTTGCCGATGTTCAAGAGATGCGCCGTCGGGTTGAAGACTCAGTCAAGGGCAGGGAGGCACAGCGTCAACTGAAGTTGGGCGTAGGCGGTCTGCGTGATGTCGAGTTTTCGGTGCAGTTACTTCAGATGGTGCATGGTCGTGATGACGCGTTAGTGCGTAGCGGCAACACCATTGAGGCCCTGGGCGCGTTAGCGGACTACGGATATGTGGGTCGAAAAGATGCGGCGGGTCTTGCCGCTGCTTATCGCTTTCTGCGGACGTTAGAACACCGATTGCAGTTATGGCGATTGCGCCGTGTGCATGTCGTCCCAGAAGATAAGACGGATCTGCGACGACTGGCAAAGTCACTAGGTTTTCGGCGAGATCCAGTGGAAGAGTTCGATACCGAATGGCGTGCTCGACGGCTGGAAGTGCGTCGGATCCACGAGAAACTCTTTTATCGACCGCTGCTGCAGGCGGTTGCCCGATTAGAACCCGGGGAAGCGCGGTTGTCGCCCGGGCAGGCGAAGGAACGACTTACGGCATTGGGTTTTGCCGACCCAGAGGCTGCGTTAGGTCATCTGATGGCACTAAGTGCTGGAGTGAGCCGACGAGCCGCTATTCAGCGGACGCTGCTGCCGGTGCTGTTGGGTTGGTTTGCGGCCAAGCCTGACCCCGATATGGCGCTTTTGGGATTTCGTCGGGTTAGCGACACTCTGGGATCAACTCCTTGGTATTTGCGGCTGCTTCGAGATGAGTCGGTTGCGGCTGAAAGGCTTGCAGAGATTTTAGGATCAAGTCGTTATACCGCGGAGTTATTGACGCGAGATCCAGCGGCGGTCGCGTTGTTAGCCGATACCGATGACCTTGCAGCTCGTAACGAATCCACTCTCGAGTCGATGGCATTAACGAGCGTCATTCGCAGGGAATCCGGTGAATCTGGGATGTCGGCGTTGCGTGCCTTCCGTCGTCGTGAACTCTTACGCACCTCGGTAGCCGATGTACTGCGGCTTACCGATGTGGAGCAGGTTGGTGAGCGGCTGTCCGCAGTCGCGAGTGCCACGATCACTGGTGCACTGCAGGCCGCGATTCAGGCGACTGCGAACGAGAAAAAGTTAGGCATCCGATTTCTCGTCGTAGGAATGGGTCGTCTCGGTGGCGCGGAGATGTCGTATTCGTCGGACGCGGACGTGATGTTGGTCTACGAGCCGCTGTTAGGAACTGACGCAGAAGTCGCTGCGGGTGAAGCGCAAAAGTTGGCTGCTCAACTACGACAACTGCTGTCGATGCCTTCGGCGGATCCAGAACTAGTTTTGGACATGGATCTACGTCCCGAGGGGCGAAGTGGTGCAATCGTCCGAACACTCGAGTCTTATGCGGCCTACTACCGGCAGTGGTCGTCGCCTTGGGAAGCTCAGGCGCTCTTGCGCGCTCGCAGGGTCGCAGGAGACCCAGGCTTAGGTGCCGACTTCGCTACCCTGATCGACCCGCTGAGGTATCCCAGCGAGGGGCTTACTGAAGAAGATCTCGTAGAGATGCGGCGATTGAAAGCCCGAATGGAATCTGAGCGGTTACCGCGCGGTGTTGAACCCGCTCGACATGTAAAGCTCGGCCCAGGCGGGCTATCGGATGTGGAATGGACTGTCCAGCTGCTGCAGCTGCAGCATGCGGCAAAATATCCGGTGCTGCGGGACACCCGAACGCTGCCTGTTCTCCGGATCGCTCATGAACTGAAGCTGATCGGTAGCGATGAGGAACGCATCTTAACGGAGGCTTGGCAGCTGGCCAGCCGACTCCGAAACGCCATGATGTTGGCGACTGGTCGACCATCAGACGTTTTGCCCACCGACAATCGAATACTGGCAACAGTGGCACATCTACTGGGCTACCGACCGGGAGCAACCCAACAACTCTTGGAAGACTACCGTCGGGCTACTAGGCGGAG
>JAOZTQ010000135.1:0-1569 GCA_029939085.1 Candidatus Nanopelagicales bacterium | reverse complement strand
GTCGAAACATTTGGGACATGGCGGGGTAATGACCCCCACTTACATTGACAGAACTGCCGAAGGGCAGACTGTGCCCTAGTGCCAAAACTGGCTGGGGTTGGTCCGCCGGTCAGCGCCATTCGAACCCACGAGGAGGGTTAATGTTCAACAACGCAGACGATGTGCTGCGCTACGTCAAGGACGAAGACGTTCGATTCGTCGACGTGCGCTTCTGCGACCTGCCAGGAGTCATGCAGCACTTCAACGTCCCGGTCGAAAGCGTCGATGAGTCGCTGTTTACCAACGGCCAAATGTTCGATGGTTCGTCGATTCGTGGTTTCCAGGCGATTCATGAGTCAGATATGAAGCTGATTCCAGATCCCGCCACCGCGTACGTGGATCCCTTCCGCGCCGAGAAGACCTTGGTTATGAACTTCTCTATCCGCGATCCGTTCACCGATGAACCGTACTCTCGCGACCCACGCCAGGTGGCCACGAAAGCCGAGGAGTACCTAAAGTCCACTGGGATTGCCGATACCGCATTTTTCGGTCCAGAGGCTGAGTTCTACGTCTTTGACGACGTCCGCTTCGATACGACCACGAATGAGGGTTACTACCACATCGATTCAATCGAGGGTGCGTGGAACACCGGTCGTGAAGAAGAGGGCGGAAACAAGGGTTACAAGACTCGCTACAAGGGCGGATACTTCCCCGTCCCGCCGCTGGATCACTACGCAGATCTCCGCGACCAGATGTCGCAAACGCTTCAGCAGGTCGGGATCCAGGTAGAGCGCGCTCATCACGAAGTTGGTACAGCCGGTCAGGCAGAAATCAACTACAAGTTCAATACGTTGCTGCATGCAGCTGACGAGGTGATGTTGTTCAAGTACGTCATCAAGAACGTCGCTTGGGCAAATGGCAAGACCGCTACCTTCATGCCCAAGCCACTCTTCGGTGACAACGGTTCAGGTATGCACTCGCACCAGTCGCTGTGGAAAGACGGCTCACCGCTGTTCTACGACGAGTTGGGCTACGCGGGCTTATCGGATATGGCTCGTTGGTACATCGGCGGTCTTTTGGCTCACGCGCCGGCTGTCTTGGCCTTCACCAATCCCACGGTGAACTCCTATCACCGACTGGTTCCTGGGTTCGAAGCCCCGGTCAACCTGGTGTACTCGCAACGCAACCGTTCGGCTTGTATCAGAATCCCCATCACGGGTTCGAATCCCAAGGCCAAGCGTATTGAGTTCCGGGTACCGGATCCGTCGAGTAATCCGTACTTGGCCTTCTCGGCCATGCTGATGGCGGGCCTCGACGGAATCAAGAACAAGACCGAACCAGTGAGTCCGGTCGATAAGGACCTGTACGAGTTGCCGCCGGACGAGGCAGCTGACATCCCGCAGGTCCCGGATTCTCTCGGCGGTGTTTTGAATGCACTTGAAGAGGATCACGAGTTCTTGACCGCGGGTAATGTCTTCACTCCGGATCTTATTGAGACCTGGATTGACTACAAGCGCACCAACGAGATCGACCCGATCCGGTTGCGTCCGCACCCACATGAATTCGAGATGTACTACGACATCTGATCGT
>JAOZTQ010000134.1 GCA_029939085.1 Candidatus Nanopelagicales bacterium | reverse complement strand
AATCTGATTCACCGCCGAGTACCGCAGGCGCGGTAAATCCCGCCATTCCGTTTCCCGCGTCCACGACCACGCGAAGTGGGTGGATATCAGTGATGTCCACCATGCTGCGAAGGAAAGCTGCATAGTCGTGCAGCATGTCTCGCTCTCGCAGTTTTCCCGGCTCATCAACAGGACCGGGTAACTCTTGACTTGCAACCATGGCCCTGATGTCCGCCAACCCAGTCTGGTCACTGACCGGAGCAGCCCCCGGTCGACACAACTTGATCCCGTTATATTGGGCCGGGTTGTGACTCGCGGTGAACATGGCCGCCGGTAAGCCAAGTCGTCCCGACGCGAAATAGAGTCCATCGGTTGAGCACAATCCGATGTCGATCACATCGCAACCCTGAGATTGGACACCCGCAGCAAAAGCGGCTACCAGCTCGGGGCCAGTTGGACGCATATCCCGCCCGACGACCACAGCGCCGGGGCCGCCCAGGTGAGGTGCGATTTCCAGGCAAGTGACGAAAGCAATTCCGATCTCCCGAACGAGTTCGGGGCTTAACTCGTCGGGAACAATGCCGCGGACGTCATACGCCTTGATGATGTGATCGAGATCTGGCACGCCCCGAACCTACCGATTATTTGGCCGCAGAGCATCCGTTATCGCTAGGCTCCCGCGTCACGCAGGACCCGAAGATGCCCTTTTCGGGTAACTTCGAGGGTGCCCGGCGGAGTTGCATCGGGAGCAGGTGGGCCGACGTCACGTGCGCGCCCGGCCTCACGCACTGCGTCTGCCAGGGCTTCCAAATCATCACTACTCGGCCGCAACGCATCCGGATCCGGCTGGAGCCGCACGACTTCCCATCCCCGCGGAGCGGTGAGACGCTCGCTATGAGCCTGACATAGGTCGTAACAATGCGGTTCCGCGTAGGTCGCAAGTGGACCCAGAACCGCCGTGCAGTCCGAATAGACATAAGTGAGGGTCGCAATTGCCGGCTTAGTGCACGACGGCTTACTGCACTTACGTGATGAACCCACCCACTGAAAGTACCTGTCGAGGTCGACAACTACCCGGATTGGGTGCCGTGTCGCTCACAACTAGTGCGCAGAAGTGACCTTCTTGTCTCACGACTGCATTGAGCGAACATGACTACTCGCTGTCATCAGACAAATATCGGCAAACCCGATCCACAACCGGTGAGACTGAGTAGCCAGGCTCACCGGTTGTTCCGTCACACAAAGCCCCAATGGAGCCTCAGCAATGGCGAGTTAACCCACTTCTTTCTTCAAACGGCGTCGCTCCCGTTCGCTGAGGCCACCCCAGATGCCAAAACGTTCATCATTTGCCAATGCGTATTCGAGACAATCGCCCCTGACTTCACATGACAGACAAACCTTTTTGGCTTCTCTGGTGGATCCTCCCTTTTCTGGGAAGAACGCTTCTGGATCAGTTTGAGCACAAAGCGCTCGCTCCTGCCAGGTCATCTCTTCGCTGCCCGAAAACGACAGCTCTACCATCTCTCCCACCGTGGCTCCCTTCTCTCCCCTTCCACGGAGCGCCAGTCACGTACCCACCTTCCCCCAACTGAGGTGGGAACGCTTTCCCATTCAGGTACCGACGCGGTTGTAATTACATGCATGTAATGCGCTCACGTCAACCCCTATTTCAATATCTGTGGATGAAATGCGGGATCTAGAGCACATCTTGGGGCAGAACGGACAGGGATGAGGTCAGCAGTCCGTAGTTGGTGTCGCGCTGTGAGGCCGGTCTGTCGACCAACTTTGCGATAGCCCTCAGGTCACTTTCCGACATTTGGCTGCCATGACCTGAGCCCGCCATTCGAGAAATGGTCTCCTCCATGAGCGTCCCACCAAGATCGTTGGCCCCCGCCATCAACATGGCCGCACAACCCTCAGGCCCCAACTTCACCCAAGAGCATTGAATCTGGTCGATTGCCCCAGAAAGCATAAGTCGAGCCATTGCATGGACCACGCGGTTCTCACGAACTGTTGGACCAGGGCGAGCTACCCCCGCTAGGTAGATCGGGGACTGCTGGTGGACGAAGGGCAGCGGCACGAACTCCGTGAATCCGCCCGTGTCTTCCTGTATCTGACGCAGCGTCCGCAAGTGTGCAACCCAATGATCGGGACGGTCGACATGTCCGTACATCATGGTGGATGAGGTTGGAATATCTAGTCGATGAGCGGTCTTGACCACTTCTATCCAGGTTGATGCCGGCAACTTCCCCTTGGTCAGTATCCAGCGAACCTCATCATCCAGGATTTCAGCTGCGGTTCCGGGAAGTGAATCAACACCCGATTCTTTCGCCTGAACTAGCCAATCATGAACTGAAAGCTCTGACTTCGCCGCACCGTTGACAACTTCCATCGGGCTAAATGCATGCAGATGCACATCCGGTTGCCGTCGTTTGACCTCCCGAGCAAGATCAAAGTAGGCGGTACCAGGTAGATCTGGATGGATTCCACCCTGCATACAGATCTCAGTAGCTCCTGCCTGAACCGCCTCGTCTACCCGGTCGCCGACCTGCACCAGACTTAACGTGAATGCATCATCATCGGTCTCGCGCTGGGCAAATGCACAAAACCGACAGCCCGTGTAACAAACATTGGTGAAGTTGAGATTTCGATTCACAACATAGGTCACGGTGTCGCCGACGACCTCTTTCCGCAACTGGTCGGATATCGCACACAGCTCGTCCAGTGCCGCGCCATCGGACTCCATAAGGGCGACCGCAACCTCATGGTTCTTCGGCAATGCAAGCGCTTGGGGTGACGTTGCCGCTAAATGCAGAGCCCGCCGCAGATCGATGGGAATAGAGTCCCGTGCTGAACTAGAACGTCCTGCCTTAGCCGCGACCCGCTTCCAGTCGCCGTACACCGTGTCGATGTCGGATCGGTGTTGTGAACGACGACCAACTGCGTCGATTTCAGTTGCAAGATCAATCCGACCACCGGAAGCTTGGGCCGCGAAACCCTCATATCCCGGGTCTGGTTCCTGCCAAGGCAATGGCTTGGGATGGGCGGGCTGGGCGAGGAGCCCCCGCGAATCCGCTAGGGCATTCACGTGGCTGTGCAATCTAGTGTCGATCCAACCGGGTCGCTGCACGTATTGCGGATGGACAGTCAATCGCGGTCGTAACTTCCATCCTGCTACCGCGAGTTCGTCAGTTAGGCGGTCGAGATGAGGCCACGGTCGTTCGGGATTGACATGATCAATAGTTACGGGACTGATTCCACCCAAGTCGTCAGCGCCAGCCTCGACTAGCCGCAGAACCGTCTCGGGGTCGCTCAGGTTCGGCGGCACCTGGACACGCATTGCCGGACCCATCATGAGTCTGGTCACAGCGACACTTGCGACGTACCGATCGGTTTCTGCATCTGGCCTGGATCGGGCAGCAGTTCCGGGTTTAGCTCGAAAGTTTTGCACCAGGATTTCCTGGATTTGACCGTAATCTCGATGACTGCGTCGGATTGCGGCTATCGAATCCACCAACTCGCGATCGGTTTCGCCGATTCCGACGAGCACTCCTGAGGTAAAAGGCACCGCCAAACGACCTGCATCATTCAGGACTCTCATTCTGATGTCGGGGTCTTTGTCTGGTGACCCATGGTGAACTTCGCCGGGTGTTTCGAAAAGTCTTCGTGACGACGTCTCCAGCATCATGCCCATACTCGGCGCTACCGGACGTAACCGGCGCAGTTGTTCCCAGGTCATGACTCCTGGATTGAGATGTGGGAGTAGGCCCGTCCGTTCCAGCACCGCGATTGCGCACGCACGCAGATAATCTGCCGTACTTTCGTAACCCGCCTCAGCCAGCCATTGCTTTGCCTGTGGCCAACGGTCCTCAGGGTTGTCCCCTAGCGTAAATAGGGCCTCCGCACACCCCGTCGAAGCGCCTCGTTCGGCGATACGCACCACCTCATCGACACTCAAGTAAGGAGCTTGCCCGTCACGGCGCAGCGAGGCTGGATCCGTTGCGAAAGTGCAGTAGTGACAACGATCTCGACATAGTTTGGTGAGCGGGATGAACACTTTGGGTGAGTAGGTAATGACCCCCGCTTGACCCACTTCATCTAGCCCGGCATCCCGAACTCTGCCAGCGATTCGTGACAGTTGCGTCAGTTCGCTGCCGCGGGCTTGCAGCAAAGCAGTGCATTCACTGGCATCAAGAGTTACGGCGCGATCTGCCCGGGACAAGGCCCTCGTGATCTGGCGCCCAACGGCTGCGCTGGACATACCTTGAGCCTAGGCCCTACCACCGGGTGCGGAGACTATGGCTCACACCTGACACGATCAGACCATGAAAACTGTCGTGCTCGCAGGGGGATATGGTGGCGCTCGCTTCACTCGCGGTCTACTTACCGAACTCGGGAATCCCCCGGCGCAAGATGTCGCTGTAGTCGGTAACACCGCTGACGATTTGGTCTTGCATGGGCTAAATATCAGTCCCGACCTAGATACGTTGATGTACACCCTTGGTGGTGGACTCGCTGAGGATCGCGGCTGGGGTCGCTCCGACGAGACTTTTCATGCCAACGAAGAGTTGACCGACTACGGAGTCCCCGGTTCTTGGTTTGGTCTGGGCGATCGCGATCTAGCGACTCACTTAGTGCGAACTCAGATGCTGGCAGCAGGCTATTCGCTAACTGACGTCACCGAGGCACTCTGCGCACGCTGGCAGCCAGGCGTTTCACTTCTACCGATGTCTAACGAAAGAGTTGAGACACATGTCGTAATTCACGACGACGAAGGTCAGCGAGCTATCCACTTTCAGGAGTGGT
>JAOZTQ010000133.1 GCA_029939085.1 Candidatus Nanopelagicales bacterium | reverse complement strand
TGCCCAAAACGGGGAAACTCTCACGCATACGACTTACCGCATCAAGATCTAACTCCACGATAAGAGTTTCTTCTGAATCGGGACCAGCTTCTGCGAGCACCTCTCCATCGGCTGCGACCACGACCGAATGTCCACCCAGCTGCACTCCAGCGTGCATACCCACCGCATTACAACCCACGACAATGGCTTGATTCTCAATAGCGCGCGCCCGACACAACACTCGCCAGTGTTCAATTCGTTTAGTCGGCCAACCTGAGGGAATAAGAAAAACCATGGCTCCGGTGGCCCCTTGCAGCCGATACATCTCCGGGAATCGGAGGTCGTAGCAGGTCGAGAGCCCGGTCTGCCCAAGTGCCGTGTCAGCGCTAACGACGCGTTCACCCGGAACCAATGCCGCAGCCTCACCTTCGTCGAAGCCAAACAGATGAATTTTGCGATAAGAAGCTCTCAGCATTCCGGTCGGATCAAACAGGAGACTCGTATTCGATACTCCCGAATCGTGCAGTTCGGGAAGTGAGCCCGCGTGAAGCCAGATCTCCTTTTGCCGAGCTAACTCCGCCAAACGCTGAGAAAGTTCACCGTCTAATGATTCCGATGCGCCCATGAACAAATGCGTGTTAAACGCGCCCACAGTCCACAGCTCCGGAAGTAACGCAACATCGATATCGTCTGGTAGTTCTTCGACTAACGAGATCACTCGATCGATCCGCTCAGCAACGGGTTCGCGGTCTTCGATAGAAATCTGCAGTAACCCGATACGAATCATCCCCACAGCCTAGTGGTCCTGGGTACACCGAGTGCCCCAGACATCGGTAACCGTTAGAGTCACGGCGTGGATCATGACGAGGCCAAACCGGAGCGGGAGACCGACACAAGTCCGAAGGCTGAGCCCTCTTCAGAAGCTCAAAATACGGAAACAGTCAACGACTCCAACTTTCTGGTGTTCAACAGCCGGCGGGGACGGCTGCTCATGGCCACTACGATTCTGGCCAGCGGGATGGGCTTTCTCGACGGAACGGTAGTCAATGTCGCCTTACCTCGAATTCAGGAGGATTTGGGTGGCGGACTTGCCACCATGCAGTGGGTACTGGATTCATATCTGCTGACCCTCGGCGCATTAGTGCTCGTCGGGGGAGCACTTGGTGATCTTCTCGGGCGCAAACGAGTTTTTGCTTGGGGAATCACCGGCTTTGCCATCAGTTCAGCTCTGTGTGGCATCGCACCAACAGCGGAAACCCTCGTAATCGCAAGAGCACTGCAGGGTGTCGCAGCCGCTGCGATGATTCCCGGTTCGCTAGCGCTGCTCTCATCACTCTTCGCGGCGGCTGATCGCGGCAAGGCTATTGGATTGTGGTCTGGTTTGTCGGGCATTGTCACCGCAATCGGGCCGTTCGTCGGTGGAACCTTGGTCGACGCATCTCCATCGGGATGGCGTTGGGTCTTTCTGATAAATCTCCCACTCGCTGTCGTTGCGCTAGTGCTCTGTCGTCCGATTCCCGATCTCCCCGGCAACCGAAAGCCCGGCAAGTTGAGCTCACAGGTAGATCTACTGGGAGCTGGAATGACCGTCGTCGGATTAGCCCTCGTCGTGGGACCACTGATTGAAATAGAACGCCTCGGTGGAGTCCTCGCCACTGCTCTGACCACCATCGGGATCGCACTCCTGGTGGGTTTCTGGTTCGTAGAGCGTTCACGTGAGGTCAGCCAGAAACCGGCACCGATGATGCCGCCCAGCCTTTGGCGATTTCGATCCTTCACCGTGGCTAACTTGGTCACCTTCATCGTCTACGGTGCACTCGGTGCGTTACTACTACTCTTCACCATCGGCTTGCAGATAGGTCTTGGCTGGTCGGCTTTGGCTGCGGGTGCCGCAGGACTGCCCATCACCATAATCTTGGCCCTACTCTCCTCAAAAATTGGCGGATTAATTCCGCGCCTAGGTTCGCGTCTTCTGCTGACCTTGGGAAGCATGCTGATGGCAGTTGGCATGTTTATGCTGTCCTTCTTGCCTGAAGGCGCAACTTACATCGTCAATGTGCTACCTGGGATTCTTGTCTTTGCACTGGGACTGGCCTTCGTAGTCGCTCCCATCACTACAACCGCTTTGGGCGATATTCCCGTGGACAGCAGCGGTGTCGGCTCTGGAGTTAACAACGCACTGTCCCGAATTTCCGGCCTTGTCGCAGTAGCGGTTGTCCCATTGCTCGCTGGTCTATCGCACTCGACAGAGTTATCCGGAGCCGCGGTACTACCTGGCTACCAGCGCGCCGTCATCATCTGCGCCGCACTCTGCCTAGCGGGCGCCGCCCTCTCCTGGTTCGGCTTCACCCGTGAAACGGGCCGAGTACTGGCTAATAGTCAAGGAACCCACAGCAACTAGCTCATCGTCGGGCGCGTGAATACGCTGACACCGTTGGCTAGGGTGGCTGCATGACTTGGTTACTCACTGGGGGAGCAGGATTCATCGGATGTCACGTACTTCGGTCGCTTCGTTCCTCGGGACGAGATGTCGTAGTTTTCGATGATTTGTCGACTGGACTTGCCGACAGGGTCCCCGATGACGTGCCACTCATAAGGGGTTCGGTTTCAGATCAGGCCCTTCTGGAAGAAACTATGCGCGAATACAAGATCGCCGGAGTGATCCATCTCGCCGCCAAGAAAGCCGTTGCCGAGTCCGTAGCTAAGCCGCTGTGGTACTACCAGGAAAATGTCGGCGGTATCGAATCAGTTCTGGCAGCCATGGTGAACTGTGAGGTTGGTGCCATGGTCTACTCCTCGTCCGCAGCCGTCTACGGTGAGCCTGAGACGAGTCCCGTTCGCGAAGACATATGTCTGGCTCCCATCTCCCCTTACGGTGAAACGAAGTTAGTGGGTGAGTGGTTAACGCGAGATGTCGCGCTCGGCAGTGGCATCTCTTGGACTGCACTGCGTTATTTCAATGTGGCGGGCGCTGGTCATCCAGAACTTGGTGACCCATCGGTCGCAAACCTCATTCCCATCGCATTGCGTTCGGTAAGGGAAGGTAAAAGTTGCCAGGTCTATGGCAACGACTACGAAACTCCAGATGGAACCTGCCTGCGTGACTACATTCACGTGGCTGACTTGGCCGAGGCACACACAGCCGCGGCAGCACTGACCGAGGCCAACCAGGTCGGCCTCCCGATCAATATCGGCACTGGGTCAGGGTCTAGCGTTCTCGAGGTCCTGGACTCAATCGGCCGAGCGTTGGAACGTGAGGTCGACTACGAGATCGTCGCGCGCCGCCCTGGTGATCCACCCGCTCTGGTCGCAGCCGCCGATCAAGCTCGCGAAGTTTTAGGATGGTCCGCACAGTACGACCTCGACGACATGACTGCCTCAGCCGCGGCAGCTGCTGGACTGCGAGCGTAATGCGAGTAGTACCGCAGCATTGGCGAGTCGAAGCCCTGTGGTGCTCAACTAGCGGTCATGTAACGCCAGCAGACCAAGTTGCCACTTTGCGCCCACAAGACGGCAGCCTGGGAATCAATCACAAAGACGACTCGAGGCTATGCCGTTGTTTACGCTGCGATGACTGGATAAACCTCAGCAACCCCACCGAACCCGAATCGGAATTCCTACCGGAGCCGGACGACCTCCCCACCCCGGAACGCGGCAAAGCACTTGAAGAGATCGTGGTGATTCGGGGAATCGCAGTGATTAGGGGTCTCCATTGCATTTTCTTTTCGTTGGCCGTGATCGCCATCATCATTTTCGAATGGGGTCTGCCTGGTCTCCGAGATGAAGCGCAGTCATTGGTTGAATCGGCAGGGGCGATCGCCGACGGTTCCCGCCCAGGAAATTCACTGCTGGTATCGGGGCTCGAAAAAATCAGTAGCTTGGATGCTGGGGAAGCATTGAAGTTGTTGGCCCTTGCACTCGGCTACGCAATTCTTGAGGGCATCGAGGCGGTCTACTTGTGGCGGGGAAAACGATGGGCTGAATATCTCACCGTGATTGCTGTCGCTGCCCTGCTCCCTCTCACGGTTCATGCCTTGATTGAGAAGGTGACTGTATTTCGAATCCTGGGCCTAGCTATCGAACTGGCGATTCTCATCTACCTGGTGTGGACCAAACGTCTCTTCGGCGCACGGGGTGGCACATCCGCATACGAGCGGGAGATGGCGGCTGACACCAACTGGGAACAGCTGCACCGAGTTGCTCCTATTCAGCGTCCTACGGCACCGGAATCTGACCACCCAGACTGACACTGCTTTCGCACCACGCAATATCAGCCTCACGATGGGTAATGACCAAAAGACCTCGATTCTGACAGCGTCCAGTGAGAGCCGCCATGACGACTTCCGCGGTATCAGAATCCAGGTACTCAGTAGGCTCATCAGCCACGACGATGGGAGTCTTCGAAAGCAGTACTCGAGCAAGTGCTATTCGCTGCCGTTGACCACCAGACATTGCGCGACCAAACCGTCCGACCGAAGTCTGGAGTCCGTCAGGTAGCGCCGCGAGCCACGGGCCAAGCCCGAGCTCAACCAAAATCTCCTCGATCTCGTCATCAGTTGCCGAACGCCGAGCCAGACGTACATTCTCCACCAGCGTCGAATCAAATAGGTGCGGGTTTTGTTCAGCCAACCCAATGACCCGCCGTACCTCATCACCCGTAGCCCGAGCCAAATCTTGACCAGCAAAGACCACCTGCCCCAGCGAAGGACATAACCGGGTTAGCCCAGCTGCAACCGTCGACTTCCCCGAACCACTAGGACCCACAAGTGCGACTGGACTTCCTGGTCGAAGACTGAGATTGACCGGACCCACAAA
>JAOZTQ010000132.1 GCA_029939085.1 Candidatus Nanopelagicales bacterium | reverse complement strand
AACGGATTGTCCCCAATTTCCTCAAGCACTACTCGGAGGGAGCCGATACCGCGATAGGTTGGAAAAAATGACGAGCACCAGACGCGTCGCAATGCGCGCACTTCCCCTGGCTCTGTCGGTCGCACTAGTGACGACGGGGCATCTCGTCGTGTCTGCACAAGCCGCTGTCGCCCCTAATGAAGCCAGTGATGAGTCAGTCCAACCGGATGACGGGCTGCTGCAGGCGGACTTGTCTGAAATGCAGGCCGCCCGTGATGCGGCCATGGACAAGTTCCGTGATGCACGGAGCGAAGCTCGCGAGATGAAGCAAAAGGTCAAGAAAAATCGTATTCAGGTAGAGGACGCTCGTCGAGTAGTTGGTCAATACGCTCGAGAGGTTTATATAAACGGCCCCACTGACCTCAGTGTGCTGGCGTCAATGATTGATACAGATTCCCCTGGTGAACTTGCTCGTTTGGCCGATGAAGCATTGCGCGTTGGTTCGTATAAGGACAGTCAGTTCGATGACGCTGCTGAGTTATTGGCGAGAAACGAAGAGATCAAGGTTGCTGCGGAATCCGCAGAACAAGCGGCAGCAGCCACATTGCAGTCAATCGACAACCAAATAAATGGACTGCGTCGTGAGATGGCAGACGGTCTGGAGGCATGGGCCAAACATCTAGCGGGTCAAGGTGCGATGTTTACCTTGGAGCAGGCCAAGTTGAATGGTGATGCTGCGGCATCCTGGGCGAGTTATCTGTCGCAACTGGCCAACTGGAAAGTTCCCTCCATCAACGCCAAAGACCTGAAACGCAATCGCCTTCCTGAGGGAATGGTGGTTCGCAAGAAAAATCCTGGGGTCGCATATTGGCAGAACCAAAAAACCAAAAAGTGGACGGCGGTTCTTCCCGAGCGGACAGTTGCGAGCGTGACATACGCGGTGAGTCGCATGGGCGCGGCCTACAAATGGCGAGTCAATCGAGAAGAAGTGATGGACTGTGTGGCACTTACCGATCGCGCTTGGAATATTCCGGCGATCCCACGGGGTCAACGCACCGATGAAAGACCCCTACCCGATGGCGGAGTGATTGGTGTTGCACAGCGAACCAAGCTGCTGTCCAGCGACAAACTGAGCCTAGGTGACTGGGTCTTTTTGGCTGACAAGAATCGGGGTGTTAATCACGTCGGCATTGTGGTGAGTCCCGACTTAATGGTCGCCTCCGATGGGACTACCGGAGCGGTTAACGCGATCAAGATCCCGAAAAATCGGGTGTGGAAGGTAGGCCGCCCGTCGCTGAAGCCACCCAAAAAGAAGAACTCCGTTCCCAAACCATCCAAGAAGCCGTTCCAATGCGGTTCAGATCCTCGAGAGTCAGTCACACTTCCTGACGGCAAGGTCTTGGGCAATCTCAACAGCTGCCCGGCTAGCTCCAGATTCGGGGAGTTCAACATGCAGCCAGCTGCTCTGCGCGGCGGACGTTGTGCTGCGGCGATTTGGCCGCAAATACCTGTGATTGGTGGATATCGACCAGATGCGCTGCCGGATCACCCTTCAGGTAGGGCATTGGACCTCATGCTTCCGGAGGGATGCTCTACCGAGCCGAAGAATGCCAAGCTAGGCGATGCCATTGCAATCTTCTTCATGCAGAACTCACGCAAACTAGATGTTCAGTACATCATTTGGAATCAGAAGATTTGGATTGCAGGAAGTGAGGCGGTCCCGCCCGATCAGTGGCGCGGTATGTCTAGTCGAGGAAGTTGCACGGCCAATCATGTGGACCATGTGCACGTCTCCTTCAACGGATTTAACGTCGCACCGAGTCCCGAAGCCGCGCCGGATTCCGATGAGGGATCTGATGAGGGAACTGATGAGGGCAGCGGCAAAGATAAGCCTGAAGCCAAGCCATCTAAAGGTAACGGCGGGAAGAACAAGATTGATCCCGACGAGGTAGGCGATGGCAACAACCTAGGTATCGAGCAGCCGGAGACTGAGGCGCCGGCACCCGCAGAGTCCCCCGCTACCGAGTAGTTGTCAGGTCTAAACCTAGGGACTCCTCAATCCACGAGTTGGGCTCGCTTGAGTCGCTTTCGTTACTCCAAGAAGCCCCGTGCTCTTAGTTGAGTCACGGGGCTTCTTGTTCAATTTGTTCAATATGCAGTTTGGCTTAGAGGCGACCGCATGTGGGCCAGGGGCCCCAACCGGACCTCTTATAGAGTCGGTGAGCCATGTGGTCTTGAGCGAACTTGGGTGCATTATGGGCGTAGGACGAATAGAGTCCACCGCCAACTCCTCGCCAGGTTCCAGCAGCAAACTGATACGCGCCGTAGTAGCCGTTTCCGGTGTTGATGGAGTACCGGCCATTGGACTCGCACTGGCGAACGCGCTTGGCCTTGCTAGTAGCAGCCCACTTCTTCGACTGCCTAATTTCGTTTAGGTGCTTCTTGCTCAGCTTGTACCTTTTCACGTGGCGCTTAGAAATGGGGTACTTCTTTTTTGTCTTTTTCTTGGCCACAGCAGCAGCCGGCTGCTGCGTATTGGTTGCGACAATGCTGCTCTGAGTTGTTGGTGCAGCTGAAGCGCTCACGACCGCAGGGGCGGCAAGGAGAGCTGTAGCTGTAGTCATGGCAGCAGCGGACAGGGCAATAGTGCTTCGCACGTTGTTCCTTTGACGTAGTTCCCCTCGCACGCCGAGGCCGGTGTCCGGCCTGGCCGCACTTGCGCGGGGCTTGCAGATGCGTTCACGCATCGGTAATAGTTATCCCCGACCATGCGCTGCTTAATCATCGAAGTTCAATGAGCCAGATCACATTATGGGTGGCTGCGGATGTGATCCGAATCACTCATCGTGCTAAATGTCGGTTTTGCGAGGTGCATTCGCGCATTTCGGGCGGTCCAGGGAACATAGATGAATGCATATGAGATTCCTGGCCGTTCTCTTCGTGCCGTTGTTGGCCGCGTGCACATCGCCAACACCCGAGGCGGCCACAAGCTCCGAAACTGCCCGCGCGCCGGCAGTAGTGGGTGAGGCTGCAACCGACCTCGCTGCGCCCTGGAGTATGGCAATACTGGCCGATGGCCAAACTTTGTTGACGCAGCGAGACGACGCATCAATCACTTTGCTACAACAGGACGGCTCTCAAGTTGATCTGGGACAAGTCGATGGAGTAGTTCCAGGCGGTGAAGGTGGCCTCTTAGGCATCGCAGCACCACCGGCTCGAAACGGGAAGCAGGACGCTGTGTATGTCTACTTCACGGGCGCAAACGATAACCGGGTGGTGCGTTTCGATTGGGACGGCAAAGAACTAAGCGGACAGAAAACGATTCTTTCAGGTATCCCGAAAGCGCAGATACATAACGGTGGTCGAATCGCTTTCGGCCCCGATGGTGACCTGTATATCGCTACAGGCGACGCAGGTCAGCCCGACTTGGCACAAGATAAAGCGAGTCTAGGCGGCAAAATTTTGCGAGTTACGGAGGCGGGAGAGCCAGCCCCGGGCAATCCCGACCCGGCCTCACCGGTTTATTCATTGGGCCACCGGAACGTCCAGGGTTTGGCATGGGATGACGACGGCCGGCTCTGGGCGAGTGAGTTCGGAGCCAATGATGTTGATGAACTCAATCAGATCGAGCCTGGTTCCAACTACGGCTGGCCCGAGTGCGAGGGACGCTGTGATCGTGAGGAATTCGCCCAGCCTGCGGCGGAGTGGTCGCCAACGTCCATTGCCAGCCCCTCCGGTTTAGCCATAGCTGATGGTTCTGCATGGGTTGCGTCGCTGAGAGGTCAACGGTTGTGGCAAGTGCCACTGGACGGAGCGAGCGCAGGTGTTCCTCAGGAATGGTTTGCGGATGAGTTCGGCCGACTGCGCGATGCAGCAATCGGACCAGACGGGCTGCTGTGGGTCGCGACGAACAATACGGACGGTCGAGGATCACCCGAGCCAGGTGACGACCGAATACTGCTGATCGAGTTACCTACATCAGCATGAGGTGTTCCATGGAACGCTTATCGATCGATCAACGTGGCGGTCCGTGATCAATGCGCCATTGCTTTTGGCCTATCTGACTGTGCCAACGCCGGAAAATAGGTAGCGCGAGCAGCGACTTGCAGCAATGATCAGAGGGTGTTCTGGCAGCCGTTCGTTTATCAATTGTCCATATGGCAATGCGTATTTATGGCCTTTTTCCCGGTGCTGCTCATCGCCGCAGTTTGTCGCCCCCTGTCCTTTGTCCTTGAGAGCGACACCGGGACCAACAACTTGCGTAAAGCGCTGACCGGTCTTTTGGTAACCGCCTTTGCCTTTCTCACGTCACTCTCAACAAATAGTTTGTGGTCGAATGCGAATGATGTATCGGGTTCGGTTCGGGACATGACAGTTCAAGAGCGAGAGTTGATGCGGCTGGTCGAGAACTACGAGAGCGGTAGCGCAGAAGAGCTAGAGCAACTGTTCGTGGAATATAACCAGAGTGTCATCCAGACTGAGATGCAACCAGGATCGTTAATCGGGAATCAGGGAATTAACGACCTCGTTCAAGAGATCCGAGACCTTGTGGACGATGCAGCGACGAATTCGGATGTGACTAATCGACTCCAAGGGCGCATGAAAGAGTTCGTCGAGAGTAGGGATAACTACTTGACGGCTCTAAACGACCCAGGGGTCCCAGATGTTTTATGGATTGCAGTCGCAGTTCTGGGGATCGGTCTAGTTGGTTTCTTAGCTCTTATTCCAGTGGGACACTCGCGCCGCTTCAGTTCACTTGTCATGTTGTTGATCGCATTGGCTATCGGAGTAATTCAAATGCCGATGTGGGTGCTGAGTTCCTACTCGTATGTTGAGC
>JAOZTQ010000131.1:2188-4849 GCA_029939085.1 Candidatus Nanopelagicales bacterium | reverse complement strand
CGAATCGCGGCAAGTGCGCGAGCTTGCATCGCAGCGATCGACTCACCGCCTGGGAAAGTCACACCGCTGGGATGATTCTGGATGGTCTCCCATAGTGGGTCTTTCGCGAGGACTTCTAACTGTTGGCCGGTCCAATCGCCGTATCTGGCTTCCGCTATTCCGGGCTCGGTATGCAACGGCAGGTCATTGCGTCGTTCGGACATTACGACATCGGCGGTCTGGCGGCAACGTTCCAGCGGCGAGGTCAATATGGCGCTGATGCGGACTTCCTTGAGTCGACGGGAGACAGCATCAGCCTGCTCACGGCCGACTTCGTCCAGTTCAACGCCCGGCATCCAACCAGCCAATACCCCATTGGCATTAGCTGAAGTCTGTCCATGACGTAGGAGCAGAACGGTAGTCACTCCCCCAGACTAGGCCCGATTGCCCGATCGGTCACGTGGTCGTAAGTACTCCAGTGCCCAATAGCACCAGGATCAGCGTGCCGAGACCAAGTCGATAGATGACGAACGGAAGGTAGGAATTCGAGGAAATGTAGCGGATAAGCCAGGAAATGACGGCATATCCGACCACAAATGCGATGACAGTCGCGATGATCGTGGGACCCCATTCAGGAGCAGGTCCTTCTCCGATTTGGAGGGCCTCGAAGAACCCCGAAGCCATGACTGCGGGAATGGCCAGCAGGAAGGCGTATCGAGTTGCCGCCTCGCGGTTATATCCCAGCGTTAACCCCATCGAGATGGTGGCTCCTGAGCGAGATACGCCAGGAATAAGGGCTAATGCTTGGCCAAATCCATAGAGAATGCCGTCGCGGGCGTTGAGCGATTCCAGGCTCTTTTGCTTGCGCCCAAATCGATCCGCTAGCCCCAAGACGATGCCGAAGACGATCAGCATGATCGCTACCAGCAATAGATTTCGTGCAACGGTTTCGATCTGATGGCGAAATGTGAAACCCAAAATGCCAATCGGCAAGGTGCCGATGATGACGTACCAACCCATCCGAGCGTCGATATTGGAACGTAGATCCGCGTTGGTGAGCGAGCGGGTCCAGGTGCTGATGATGCGCCAGATGTCCTTACGGAAATAGATGATGACAGCCGTCTCGGTGCCAATTTGGGAGACCGCGGTGAATGCGGCACCTGGATCTTCCCAACCGAAAAGCTGCGATACGACGAGCAGATGAGCGCTCGAAGAAATAGGGAGGAACTCGGTTAATCCCTGGACCAGCCCGAGAATTACCGCTTCAAACCAGGACATCAATCACCGAGGCCGGATTCGTCCAGGATCTCCTTCATGGCGCGCACTGTGCTGATGCGATCTTCCAGTAAACCCGCATATGTCGCGATGGTCAGCGTTGTCACGCCGGACTCCGCGTAGGCTGCGAGCCGGTCGCGAATGCGTTCACGTGGTCCAATCAATGACGTCCGATCCAGGAACTCAAACGGAAGTGCGGCTCCAGCGCCGGCGTAGTCGCGATCCAGATACTTTTCCTGAACCTCTTGTGCGGCTTCCCCATAACCCATCCTGGTGACTAATTGGTTATAGAAGTTGCGGTCTCGGCTGCCCATTCCGCCGACATACAGTGCGGCATAGGCCCGCAGCGGCTCAGCACACGCCTCGACATCGTCACCAATGACGACAGGAACACTCGGGACAACATCAAAACCTGCCATGGTCTTTCCGACTCGTTCGCGACCGGCCGCGATGCTACTGATCAGCTCGGGTGCGAACTCTGGTGAATAGAAGATGGCCAACCAGCCGTCGAACATTTCACCCGCTAGGCCAAGATTCTTCGGTCCAATCGCAGCCAGATACATCGGAATTTCTTCTCGGACCGGATGAACGGTCAGCGTCAACGCCTTGCCTGGGCCGTCGGGCAGCGGCAATTTGAAGAACTCACCGTCGTAAGTGAGCCGCTCCCGACGCAATGCTTTGCCCACGATTTCGGCGTATTCGCGGGTGCGAGCCAGTGGCTTGGCGAACTTCACACCGTGCCAGCCTTCCGACACCTGCGGACCAGATACACCGAGTCCGAGGCGAAAACGACCACCAGACAGCGTGTCTAGGGTCGCGGCTGTCATAGCCGTATTGGCTGGAGTGCGGCCGGGGATTTGGAATACCGCAGATCCCACATCAATCTGTTCGGTTTGAGCCGCGATCCAGCTCAAAACAGTTGCGGCATCGGATCCGTAAGCTTCTGCAGCCCACACCACCGAATATCCGAGCCGATCAGCCTCACGAGCGAGTTCGAGGTTGTCAGCGTCGTTTCCCATACCCCAGTAGCCGAGATTTATCCCCAAGCGCATTGCGGTCACCTTCCTTGCGGTAGAGCCGACATTACCGGGGCATCTGCGCAGTCCATCCGCGGGTGTCGGCGTTGCGTGATGCTGGGATGGCGTGGTGGAGGTATTTTCAAGCCATGCAGCAGCGACCATTGGGCAATTCCGGCCTCTGGGTCTCCCGTCTGGGTTTGGGGACGATGACGTGGGGTCGTGACACCGACGAACATGAGGCTCGAGATCAGTGGAAGAGTTTCCACGAGGCTGGCGGTAACTACATTGATACCGCCGATGTATATGCCGAGGGTGCGAGTGAAGAGATCGTCGGCATGCTGTTGGACGAAACTGGGAGCCGAGAGCAGACGGTTTTGGCGACCAAGTC
>JAOZTQ010000131.1:0-2088 GCA_029939085.1 Candidatus Nanopelagicales bacterium | reverse complement strand
GTGCAGCGCGGTATCGAGCGTGAGATTGTGCCAGCCGCCGAAGAACTCGGCGTAGGGATCGTGCCGTGGTCTCCACTGGGTCGCGGCGTACTCACCGGCAAATACCGGTACGGCACTCCGAGTGACTCCCGCGCCGCATCGCAACACTTCGGTGCCTTTGTCTCTGAATATCTGGACGATGCCTCACGACGCGTCACCGACGCGGTGTGTACCGCGGCTGAAGGTTTAGATGTACATCCGCTGGAAGTAGCCATGGCCTGGGTGCGGGATCGTCCTGGTGTTGTAGCCCCGGTAACTGGTGCTCGTACGATCTCGCAGTTGCGTGCGGTCTTGGAAAGTGAGCACCTCGAGCTACCGGAGGAAATACGAGTTGCTCTCGACGATATTTCAGCACCCGACCTGGGTTACCCCGAGTTCGGCTGGAATCAGCTCGACCGAAGTTAGGTCAAGCTACTTCGCGTGGCGACCCTGTCTAGCTCGTGGCCTTAAGCGATATCAGCGGTGACACTATCGGGCTGGCCACTAGTGAGCTGTGTGAGATTTTGTTGACTCAGGTATCTACGGATTGCTATTTCTTCTAGATTCAGGCACTAACTGGTAGATGCCACGTAGGAGGCTAGCGAGTCATGTCGTCATTGAGGTTCGGAAAAGTTGCTGCTGCAATAGCGATGGCTGGCTTGGTTTGCCTGGGGTGTAGTTCAGATAGTGACGATGCATCGTCCTCACCTACAGCCACGCCAGATACGACGACGACAGCAGAACCAAAAATCACACCAGCTACCTCATTAGACGACATGGTGAAACAAACCAATGACAGCGGCGCTTTGAACGCTGGTGTCGACCTGCAGTACGAGAAAGGCAACGCTAACTTCTCCGCTGATGTCGATCCGACTCCTAAGGAAGCGGTCATTACATTCGTCCCTGACGGGACCTGGTCGGCCTACTTCGCCTCTGATCCAAGCAACGTTTTCACTGGCACTTACAAGCCGACCCCGGCGGACGATGACGCACTCGAAATCGAGATCATTCATGACGGTAAAAGTGCGGACGGAACCGACAACGTCGTCACCTTGAAGAAAGACGGCAAATTTGTCGAGGTGAGTAAAGTTGCCGCGGGTAGCGCATCGGGTAAGTACACCATCACCGAACCAAAGAAGAGTTCCAGTTAAATCAGTTCACAGTCACTGGCCCATCTGACGAGTTTTCCTTGCCGCAATCTGGGTAATGCTCCGCGCTGGCGATGCGTTCTTCGCTGATCTTCGACAAACTATCTCCGAATCGCCGCAATCAGGAGAACTATGTCGGAGACTTACCTACCTCAAGATGAACTAGCGACCATAGATACATGGTGGCGAGCAAACCGCTACATCACCGTGAGCCAGATCTATCTGCAAAACAATGTTCTGCTGCGGGACCCGCTGGGTTCCGATGACATCAAGCCGCGACTTTTGGGCCACTGGGGTACTGCTGCAGGGCTGGGCTTCATCTACGCCCATATGTCACGCGCTATCCGGCAGCGTGGTCTGCCCACGATCTACTTCGCTGGCCCTGGACATGGCGGACCGGCCCTGACGGCCGCCTCGTGGCTGGAGGGGACCTGGTCTGACGCTTACCCCGATACGCCGCGCGATGAACAGGGCCTGACTCGATTGTGCCGGCGGTTTTCCGCACCAGGCGGAATCCCCAGTCACGTCAGTGTGACCACACCAGGATCTATCCATGAGGGTGGCGAACTGGGCTACGTCTTGGTTCATGCTTTCGGTTCGGTCATGGACAAACCTGATTTGATCTCTTTGGCAGTGGTCGGTGACGGTGAAGCTGAAACCGGGCCGCTTGAGGGTTCCTGGAAAGGTATTTCGTTCATTAATCCCGAGCGAGACGGAGCGGTGCTGCCGATCCTGCACCTCAATGGATACAAGATTGCCGGCCCGACAGTGCTAGCTCGCAAGCCACCGGAAGAAGTCCGAGCCCTTTTGGAGGGTCACGGTTACGAGGTGATTGAGGTCGAAGGTGAGGACCTCCCCGGTATGCACCATCGCTTCGCCGAGGCTCTGGATACCGCGCTGGATAAGATCAAAGCCATCCAGA
>JAOZTQ010000130.1 GCA_029939085.1 Candidatus Nanopelagicales bacterium | reverse complement strand
GATAACCCTCGAGGATCTCATCCTTTGTTTTCGCCTTTTCAACAGCGATTGCGTAACGCGCCTCGCGGAGCTTTCGCTCGACGCTGCGCTCGACGGCTGCAGCCTCGTCTTTTTTGTTCTTAGCGTTGTTGAGTTGAACCATCTTGACGTACTGCTGGGTGATCGTTGAGCCACCCTGTTGGATCTCGCCAGATGAGCGGTTTGCAGCGAGGGCGCGAACGGTACCTCGAACGTCAACACCGTTGTGCTCGTAGAACCGAGAATCCTCGATCGCGATCATGGCATCCTGCATCGGCTGCGACACTTTTTTGAGCGGCACATTGACGCGGTTTTGTTCCCAAAGGTAGGCAATGCGTTTACCAGACGCGTCAGTGATGGTCGATCGTTGCGGTAAGACCGGATCCGCTAACTCCGAGGGATAAGACTCAAAGGCGTCAATTGCGGTTTTTGCGGCGATGCTCACCGCACCGACGGTCGGCATCGCGACACCTGCGGCAAAGACTCCTGCAATGACGGAAGTCACCAGGAATGCGATGAGCAGGCTGAATCGACCGCCCTGTGGGTCCGTGATTCCAGGCTTACCGGAAGGACGGCCGTTGCGGTTCTTTGATCGGGGGTCTCCAGGCACAGTCATACGACTTCAAGAGTACGTGCTTTGGTTCACTCGCTCTGCCAGCAAACTGTTCGCTAACGCTTTTGTAACCCGCGAAGTGACAAGATTAGTATATTTAGACTATAAGTCTTAGTAGTTACGGCCCTGTGATGTCCGTCACGCTCTCATTAGTGTCCGCTACATCGAGCGTTGTTGATCACCGTTCTTCCCGTCGGATGAGCGGAGCAACGCCCAGCGAAAGGGCCCGGAGATGGTCTGGAACAGTGAGTGGGCAACTCGTGCAGCCTGCAATGGCGCAGATCCTGATGCGCTCTTTGTGCAGGGAGCCGCACAAAATCGTGCCAAGCAGATTTGCATGGGCTGTGAAGTGCGGACTGAATGTCTTGCCGACGCCCTCGACAACAAAGTCGAGTTTGGAGTTTGGGGTGGCATGACAGAGCGAGAGCGACGCGCTTTGTTGAGGAGGAGACCCGAAGTCACTTCGTGGCGACGACTCCTAGATACGGCCCGAGCGGAGCACAACCAAGTCGACGAAGTCGACCTGGCCGAGCCACTGGTACCACAGCAGGCGACGCCCCTCGACAAGTTGACTCCACCCCTTGTGAACTAACCAGCTCGGGGAAGATCTTCGGCCAAAAGATCGCCGACCTCGCGCAGCCCATCCATGTCGTGGACGTCGTCGGCCAACGCTGGCACTACACTTTGTGAGACTCCCGGGTGAGCGGCAGTAAAGCGGTCAGCTACGTGATTCTGTCGCGCTGAACTGCGCATGGAGTCTGCATGTAGTCGTAACATGGCCGCTGTCTCAAGGTGGTCGCCCGAATCCTCCAGCCGGTCAGCCGCCACTAGAGCTTCCTCGGCCGATAACCCGTGTCCGGGTGGCAACGTCATCCGATTAAGTATCAGGCCCGCAAGCGGCATTCCTTCCTCGGTTAGTCGATCTACAAAATAGGTTGCTTCGCGCACCGCATCAGGTTCAGGTGCAGCGACAACAACGAAAGCGGTACCGGGTTGTTGCAGGATGCGGTAGGTCTCATCTGCTCGCTGTCGGAAACCCCCGAAGATACTGTCTAGTGCTTGTACGAAAGTGGAGACATCAAGCAATAGTTCCGTACCCAGGACCTTCTTCACTGCCCCAGCGGCTAACCCAAGCCCGGCACCGACGACCCTCCCTAAACCTCGTCCCGCACCTTTCGCAGGTCCGGTGAGAATCCGGATGAATTTGCCGTCGAGGAAAGACCCCAGACGTTGTGGTGCATCCAGGAAGTCCAGCGCGGAGCGAGATGGGGGTGTATCCACGACGATGAGATCCCAGAGGTCCTCAGCTTCGGACTCGCGTTGCAACTGACCAAGTTTCTCCATGGCCATGTATTCCTGTGTGCCGGCAAACGAACTCGAGAGGGCTTGGTAGAAGGGGTTCTCCAGGACCTGAGCGGCTCGTTCCGGATCTGAGTGAGTCTCTACAAGTTCGTCAAAGGTCCGTTTCATATCGAGCATCATGGCGTCGAGTGAACCGTCGCCGACGATGTCGGGCACAGCCCTGGGCGTATTGTCTAAGTGATTCAAACCCATCGACTGGGCTAACCGACGGGCCGGATCGATAGTTAAGACAACGACCCGGCGACCCATCTCAGCCGCTCGTAGCGCCATAGCTGCAGCCGTTGTGGTTTTCCCTACGCCACCACTTCCGCAGCACACGATGATTCGAGTGTCGGGTGAGCTCAGTAGCGCATCGACATCGAATACCGGTGCAGGTGTGACCGGACTCATCGCGGCGCCTGAGCCACGATGGATTCGGCAAGTTCGTAGAGTCCGCCCAGATCTATTCCGTCGAGTAGCGGTAAACCAACAATGGGTACACCGAGACTTTCGAGTCGCTCTCGTTCCCGGCGTTGCAATCGGACTCGGATTGCGTGGTCGACCCCTTCTTCTTCCAGTGCCTCGACCAACGACCCTGACGAAGGCAGCCCGGCTGCAGCTAGCCCCGAGGAAAGCTGAGCAACGGATACCGGCACATCCCGCGAAAGCTGTTCATCAGATAGTTCTTCAGGCTGTTGCATGTTGATGAAGACCGTTCCCACGGGCAAATCTGATTCGCGCAGTTCAGCGATTCCGTCGATTGTTTCTTGCACTGGCATCTCCTCGAGCAATGTCACCAGATGCACCATGGTTTCAGGACTACGGATAACCCGCATTACCGAATCAGCTTGGTTCTTGATGGGTCCGACTCGAGTCAGCGAACCGACCTCACTATTCACGTTGAGGAATCGCGTTATACGTCCCGTGGGTGGCGCGTCCATCACGACTGCATCCCAGACGGGGCGACCGTTTTCGCGTCTGCGGACAGACTCTCCCGTCTTGCCGGTCATGAGCACATCCCGGAGGCCGGGCGCGATAGTCGTGGCGAAATCGATAGCACCGATCTTCTTAAGAGCTGTCCCGCCGCGCTTGATGTTGTAGAACATTCGCAGGTACTCAAGAACTGCCGCTTCCGGGTCGATCGCCTGAGCGATGACCTCACCACGGTCGGGCGCTACGGCTACCCGGGTCTCGTCGTACGGCAATGGTGGAACATCAAAAAGCTGGGCGATGCCCTGCCGTCCCTCGACTTCCATAAGCAGTACCCGATTACCGCCAGTCGCTAGCGCGAGCGCTAGCGCTGAAGCGACAGTGGTTTTGCCAGTACCGCCCTTACCGGTCACTACGTGGAGACGCACTCCAGGCCATAGGTCAGATGCCACCCCCTGAGACTAACCGCAAGGGGTCTAGTGTCGTGTCATGACCAAATGGGAATATGCAACAGCACCTGTGTTAATTCACGCAACGAAGGAAATCCTCGATAACTGGGGGATGGACGGCTGGGAACTAGTTCAGATCGTGCCCGGGCCTAATCCAGAGAATGTGGTGGCGTATTTCAAACGGCCGCTCGCGTGAGTCAAACTCGCGCTCGGTTAACTGAGTTGGGTCTTACGCTGCCGTTGCCACCAAAGGCGTTGGCGGCCTATTCGCCGGCAGTTATCCGCGGCGAATGGGTCTATACGGCGGGACAACTTCCCCTACAAGATGGACAGTTGATCGCCTCGGGTCTGGTCGGCGACGAAGTCTCGGAGACGGAAGCTGCTGAGGCTGCGCGGATCGCTGCGTTGAATGGTTTGGCGGCAATCAGCAGCGTCGTCTCCGATCTAGATGCCATCACAATTGCGAAGGTCGTCGGATATGTGGCCTGTGCACCCGGATTTACGGGACAACCCAATGTCGTCAATGGTGCAAGTCTGTTGTTGGCGGAAGTTCTAGGCGAACGAGGCCAGCACGCGCGCTCAGCGGTGGGTGTCACAGCGTTACCGCTCGGGGCTCCTGTTGAGATTGAGATTGTTGCGAGAGTGGACACAAACGCGTCTAGAGGTATCGCTGACAGTGCCTGAACCCGAACGACCGAGTCTGACGCTTCCAGCGGAGCTGGAACGTCGAGCCGAGGCTATGGTCAACGGTGAACAGACCTGGTTGGTGCCACCAGCGATAGACGCGGCCACCGTCATCCTGTTGCGACCGAGTCGGTTCGGTCTTGAAGTTTTGTTGCAGCGTCGGCCACAGACGATGGCTTTTGCCGGCGGAATGTATGTTTTTCCGGGTGGAAAAGTAGAACAAGCGGACACGGTCGATGCGCCGTGGCAAGGTCCGTCGGGGTACGAGCCATTTCAGATTCCACCGCAAGCACAAAAGACTGCGCACTTTCGAGCGCTTACTGTGGCTGCCGCACGTGAGACTTGGGAGGAGGCTGGAGTTCCCCTCATAACCGGTCCCACAGATGGTCAACCGGATCCTGGTGAGCCGCTGCTGCCGTGGCTCTTGGATCGAGGCGGTTACGTTGCGGGAGATTGCCTTAGGCCATGGGTGCACTGGGTAACTCCGGAAGTGGAAGAAAGACGATTTGATGTCAGATTTCTGGTCGCGGCAATGCCGTACGCAACGCAAGCAGTGGATTTCGGCGTCGAGACCGATGCCTCAGTGTGGGTGCGACCAAAGGATGCGGCAAACGCGGCCGTAGCCGGCCAGATGCCCATGTTGCCGCCAACTCTCGACGCTTTGAAGCAACTTGTCGGTTTTCACGATGTTGACGCAGTGCTATCGGATGCGTCGGACCGCTTCCCACGCCCATATCTTCCTCGGCCATTTCGCAATGCAGCAGGGAAAGTTCGTTGGCGAATCGAAGATGCCTACTCCGGGGAAGTGATTGAGGAATGAGCGGTATTCCAGCCGTGATCGGCTCTCAGGAGCC
>JAOZTQ010000129.1 GCA_029939085.1 Candidatus Nanopelagicales bacterium | reverse complement strand
TGGTAACAACACCAATCGTTAGCGCACCAATGCTCCGAGCAATCTGGGCAACGACAGGCGCGCCACCGGTTCCGGTGCCGCCGCCTTCACCAGCCGTGACAAAGACCATATCTGCGCCTTTGAGAACCTCTTCGATCTCATCGGAGTGGTCCTCGGCTGCCTGCCGGCCAACATCCGGGTTTGCCCCAGCACCGAGACCACGGGTCAGATCTCGGCCAATATCCAACTTCACGTCGGCGTCGCTCATCAGCAGTGCCTGCGCGTCAGTATTGATCGCGATGAATTCAACGCCCTTGAGGCCGTATTCGATCATGCGATTGACCGCATTAACGCCGCCACCGCCAATTCCGACGACCTTGATGACGGCCAAATAGTTTTGTGGAGCAGCCATGTGCTTCCCTCCCCTGCGCCACAGTCTGTGGCGAT
Source organism: Candidatus Nanopelagicales bacterium (assembly GCA_029939085.1). Lineage (GTDB taxonomy): Bacteria > Actinomycetota > Actinomycetes > S36-B12. The sequence continues at coordinate 4,471 of JAOZTQ010000129.1, read as the reverse complement.
CGATGGACCTGTTTCCCCGGGTCATTCCCCATGTCGCTGGGTCCCACAAAACCTCGACCCCAAGTCCAGGTTTAGTACGCGTGATCCAACGTTGGCAGGAGCCTATGCAGACCTCACGAGGCGTGCAAGGGAGTTCGAGCTAACCGAGCAGGAAAACCCCACCTAATTCCTCGACCTCAACTCAAGGTCCGGACTTTTTGGCCTGCTAGGACTCGAAAATGCGCCTCGAACAACAAGAAAGGCAGACCTGTTGGTTCATATCGGGTTGATTGGCGGGATATTCCGAGAGTCAGGGGGTCGTACTCTCCGGCTCGACCGGCTGAGATTCCGGGGGATCCGGTTCTGAGCCACGATTCTTTTTCGGCAGCTTTACATCCCCTCGCATGGCCGGGCGTTCCGGTGTCGAAACGACGAAAACGTCGGCTTCTCGAGGCATGAGACTGGTGAGCACTGTCGCCTTTTGCTTGTTTTGCTCCGAGCGCCCCCACTCAACGATCGATCCCCGCCGTAATTCAAAGACGATGACGCCGTCGGAACCTATCTCAGCCCGTGAGACATCTTCTCGAGTTTGTGCATCGAGAGCCGAAAGCGCCGCTACTAGCTCCGGCCAGCGCCCTTTTTCTCCGGAAACAACTGGCAGTTTGGGCGGTTTGCCGGAAACCTCACGGATGGGGTCTCCAGCCTGATCGAGTAGCAGCCACTGCTTCTTCTCCCCTTGGAGAAAGAAAGGCACCCGCTCCTCGACGTTTATTGAGACGGTCCAGGGCCGCAAGTACTCCAAATCAGCCGCTTCAATACTCTCCACACCGACAACCCGGGCCACAACGGCCTCAGCATCGATATCACGCAGCGGCGTTCCCAACTCGATTCCGGCTGCTGCCTCGATTTTTTCGGTCGATTCCGGCAACGCGCCAACAACTACAACTTCCCTTACGGGAATGGGAGAGGACCAGGAGAACATCCACAGCGCGAGCCCCACAATGACCGCCGCGATGACGCCACCGACCACTAACTTGCCGCGACTCAGCCGCCAATTTCGCTTACCCAGGCTTTCAGGCGCCCCAACGGATTGATCTTCTTCGACTTCGGTTACGTCGTCAACCATGACTGTCATGAAGTCACCCCCTCTGCTTCCCGTCGCTGCAACTCAGCAAGAATTTCCGGCCCCAAAAGTGCCATTTCTTCTGCCCCCACGGTCAAGACGATATCTCCCGACTTTGCTCGATCGGCGATGTGACCCGCCACGGGCCCCCAGGAAGGCTCAAAAATCACTCGTGTTGAATCCAACGGGATTTTGTTGGCTACTACTTCGCCACCAGCACCAGGTACCGGTTCACTACTCGGATCAAACACTTCCATCACAACGACGTCATCGGCTAATCCGAGAGCTTGACCAAACTCTTCAGCGAACATTTCGGTTCGGTAGTAGCGGTAAGGCTGAAAAGCCACAACCAGTCGGGCACCTTCGGCAAATTCCCTGGCAGCACGTAACGTAGCTTCAACTTCGGTGGGATGGTGAGCATAATCATCGAGAACACGGATTCCCGCCACCTCACCCTTGAGTTCCAACCGCCGCCGGGTTCCAGTGAAGGAACGCAAGCCAGCCAATACCTTCTCGACTGGTAGGCCCAATTTATGACTTACGGCTACAGCGGCTGTCGCATTAAGCGCATTGTGATGCCCGGGCACCGATAGTGATACCGGGCCTAATTTCAGTTCACCGTGGATGACATCGAATACGTAGCAACCGCCTGGGTTATCGACGACGTCGATTCGGTAGTCCGAGCTGGGCTCATGTCCGTATGTAACTACGTCCAAACCTCGAGAGCGTGCGCGCCCGGCTAGCGCGGCACTGTCGGTCTTATCTCCGAAGATCACAGCAAAACCGTCGTTTGCGGCAACCAGATCCACATAGTCATCAAAGGCCGACAGGAGCTTTCCGTAGTCACCCCAATGATTCAGGTGATCCGGTTCTACATTCGTTACCACCACCGCAGTGGGATCCATTAGTAAGAAGGCACCATCGGATTCATCTGCCTCAACGACGAAAAACTCTCCTGCCCCAATATGCGCATTGCCGCCCAAATCGTTGACTTCGCTACCAATCGCATATGACGGATCGGCACCGCAGCGCTGCAGTGCGATGGTGAGCATTGAACTGGTCGTAGTTTTTCCGTGGGTGCCTGCGATCCCAATCACTTTGTGATCCGACATGACGATCGCGAGTGCCTGCGAGCGCGAAATCACTGGAATTCCTTGTTCTTTGGCTGCCAAGATTTCCGGGTTGTCGTCAGGGATATCTGGTGTGTCCACCACGGTTTGCACCGGCCCGTCTGGCGTCAACAGATGCATCGGATCATGACCTAGATAAATATTCGCACCCTGCGCTCGGAGTGCGGTTACGCGATCTGAATCACGAATGTCACTGCCGGAGACAGTCACATTTTTGTCAAGTAACAGTTGTGCCAGCCCGGACATACCTGAGCCACCGATTCCCACAATATGGACCCGGCCGAGGTCATTCGGAGTCTGCGGTAGATCGCTCACGCAACCCTCCCGGCTTCGAAGACCATATCGGCAAGCCGTGCTGCACCGTCTCGGATACCGTACTCGGCCGCCGCTGAACCCATCTGGCGTAGGACCTGCGGATCGGTGAGCCGTGGCAGTATTTGCTCGATAACCACCTGACCGTTCAGTTCCGCATCGTCAATCAGCAGTCCGCCGCCTGCGGCCACTACGGGTGCTGCATTGAAACGTTGTTCACCATTTCCGACGGGGTAAGGGATATAGGCCGCCGGTAAACCCACGGCTGCTACCTCGGCGCACGTCATCGCACCGGATCGGCATAAGGCCATATCGGCAGCAGCGTATGCCAGATCCATGCGATCTATATAAGTTAATGATCGGTAGTTTTCTGGGCTGTCCTTGCGGAATTCCAGACCCTCATCTTCTTGACGCGCCCCCACCGCATGCAAAATTTGGGCTCCTGCACCACACACGGCCTCGACGGAATCCCACACTGCTTGATTGATAGAGGCCGCACCTTGAGATCCACCGAAAACAAGCAGCACCGGCAGGTCTTCTTTCAATCCGAAGAACTGCCGAGCTTCGCTCCGCAACTCCGGACGATTAAGTTCGGAAATGTCGGTACGTAGTGGGCAGCCCAGCCGCTGAGCATGGCGCAACGATCCTGCATAGTTCTCTGCGACATAATGCGTGAGTCGTGCCCCCACCCGATTCGCCAGACCGGGTTTCGCGTTTGCCTCGTGAACGACGAACGGAGTTTTGCTTCTGCGTGCAGCCAGATACACCGGGATCGATACATATCCGCCGAAGCCACAGACGACATCCAGTTCCGTAGCTTCGATTACTTTGCGAGCCTCACCAACTGAATCCCGAAGTCGACCCGGCAGCGAAAAGAGATCTCGGTTGATTCGACGAGGTAATGGCACCGGCGGTATCAGCGTTAACTCGTATCCCCGCGCGGGTACTAGATCGACTTCTAGACCGCGTTCGGTCCCGAAGATCACGATGGAAGTCTCCGGGTTCCGCCGTCGAACTTCATCAGCCAGATTGAGGGCTGGTTCAATATGGCCCCCGGTGCCGCCACCAGCAATTCCGACTCGAGTCGGACGCACTGCCACTACGCGACCTCGACATCCCGATTTTCGTCACGCGCCTGGGCAGCGTAACGACGCGCGGCACCTAACAACAATCCAATACCGAAGAGCAAGGGCAGCAACGATGAGCCGCCATAAGACACCATCGGAAGAGTCACACCAGTAATCGGCAGCATCTTGAGGGCGGCGCCCACGTTGGTGATGACCTGAATGATCAGCCAGGTACCTATGCCGGCTGCGAGTAGCCGTACGAATCGATCCGGTGCTTCCTTAGCAAGACGCAGGACAGCGAAAATCAGCACTCCAAACAGGGCCAGGACTGTCAGTGTCCCAATCAGACCTAACTCTTCGCCAATGACGGGGAGAATGAAGTCGGTATGCGCGGCTGGCAATGTGCCCCACTTCTCTCGTGAAGCGCCAATGCCAACGCCCCACCAACCGCCAGTACCCATCGCGTACATACCCTGAGTTACTTGCCAGGCACCGTCGAGTGTGTCCGCATCCTGATCAAGGAAGGCCGTCCATCGGCGTAATCGATATTCAGCGCCCACCGACATCAATGCAACGCCAGCTAGTCCAGCTGCGCCCATGAAGGCAAACAGGCGAAGTGGCGCTCCGACTGCGAAGAGCATCCCGGCCAGGATGATGCCCAAGATCATTGCGTTACCAAAGTCGCCTTCCATGACCACGAGGATGATCATTGCCGATGCGACGGGAACGATGGGGATCAACAGTGTTGGCCAGTCCATCACGCGTCGATGCTTCCGGGTCAGGACATCAGCGCCCCAAGCGACTAACGCAAGTTTGGCGAACTCAGACGGTTGAACCCGGAATGGGCCCAACTCAATCCA
>JAOZTQ010000128.1 GCA_029939085.1 Candidatus Nanopelagicales bacterium | reverse complement strand
TCGGTGAGTTCAGGCATCCCCTTGGCGAGTTCAGTTGTGGCTTTGGCCAAGTCGTTGGACGCATCCGCTAATCCGGTCGCTCCCTCTGCAACGCCGGCGGTTCCTTCGGCTAACGCTTTATTACCTTCCGCGACTCCTTGAGTCCCAGGAACCAAGACGTCGGATACACCGGCACTGGCCTCGCTAGTGCCGGTAGCCGCTTGTGAGATTCCGTCGGATAACTGAGTGGCTGCTGTGGCAAGAGCTAGAGTCTGTTCGTTGAGTTGATCGACTCCACTGGCCAGGCTGTCGTTGCCCTCAATAGAACTGTCCAGCAGGCTGGCACTAAATTCCGCGGCGGGATCTTGTGAAGTGCGGATCGGCGCTGCGGACAAGACGGTTTGTGGAATCGAGCCGCGGTCCATGACGGCGCCGAACTTCACGGTCTGGGTGTAATCCCCTAGTGGTGGATAGAGGACCAGACTCCAGGTCAATACCGTGTCACCGGCATCATCGGTGGTCACCGCCGCTTCGCCGGTATCGGTGATTTCCCAATCTCGGGGGACTGTCGTGGTCAACGTTCCAACGAGTGGTGCGAACACCGGAACCTTCTCGGTCTTCTTGGTTCCGTCGGCCTCCTTATAGGTGACCTTCTTTTCCTTGGTATCGATATTGGTGATCGTGTAACTGATTCGAGTGGAACCGTTGGCATCCAGCAGGCTCATCGGGTCGACGATGTCACCGTCGAGTTTGTATTGAGCGTGCATCGCCAGCGGCATTGGTTTATCGACGATCGCCCGCGTCAAAATGACCTTGGGTTCCGGGCCGCCTACCTCCACCTCGATCCCATCGGAAGTCACATCGGGACGACCTCGTTGATTCAAATACTGCACATTTGCAGTAGAGGTCGGATCAAGGACGGTACGTTCTTCGCCACCATTACTCGCCAACCGACTAATGATTTGCGATTCGATAGGTAGACCAGTCGGATCCAATGAGGCCACGACAATCTCATCATTGACCAAGGTCTCGTCGGAGCTCGTAGATCCGCCCTCGGCGGGCACCGCCATCACAACCAGACCTGCCATCAGGCCGCCTACTCCCAGGGCGGCAACGATTCGCCTCATGACGGTGTCCTCGCTGTGTCTTTGCGGGTTTCTTCAACTGATGCGGCATCCCCTGTCGGTTCTCGAGAGCCGTCGTCTGGATCTCGCACCGCGGCTGCGAGTCGATTCAACGTCAATGACAAGAGCCCGGCGAGAGTCGCAGGCACGATGGCTACCCCAAGTACATTGCCTTGGCCGACCGTTGTGAGATCAACCATTGCCAGCGTCACGGCCATCACGATGCCGCCGAGGATGAGTGGCAGGCCGTACTTTTTGGCTCTGCTGTAGCCAGCGATGAGAACCAAAAGCAGTAAGCCCCAGGCAGTCATCAGTCCGTGATTCTGTTGGGTGAAGGGAATCAGAGCGGCCATCAACGCGAACACCATTGCCACGAACCCGCCGCCGAGGAGGAGCATGACGACACGCACCCCCGGGCCTCGCCCGGAACCAGGCATGCCACGCGGGAGCCACACCACAAGGCTTCCAGCTACTACCGAGATGGCCACAGCAACCGGTAGGAACGGATCGGTAGCTCCGGGTGCCAATGTGCGACTGCAAATAATCCATGAAACGAGACCACCGATCACTACGGCAATCAAGCTGACTGTCGGTGTAATCGCTTCGCGAACATTCTTGGGTTCCTCTTCTGGTGGCGGTTCATGAATCGTCTCCAATGAGGCAGGGTCACCTTCGACGTGCAGCTGCGGTAGAGCTCGATCCAACCATTTGGGAAGCCACCAGGTCGCCTTGGCGGCGAGCACCATCAGCGCAGGTACCAGGATGCACCGCACGATCGTCGCGTCGACCAATACTGCCGTTGCTAAGCCAACGCCAAACATCTTCACAACGGCACCTGGTACCAAGATGAATGCGGCGAAAACGACGACCATGATCGATGCAGCTGCGGTGACGACCTCGCCGGTATCGGTGAGGCCGCGACGTACCGATGTGACCATATTGCCGGTGCGGGTCCAGTGTTCCCGGAATGACGTCAGCAGGAACACCTCATAGTCCATCGATAAGCCGAACAACACGGCAAACATCATCATCGGCACATACGACTCGATAGGCACTAACTCGTCCAGCCCGAGCAGGGAAGCCCCCCAACCGAACTGGAACACCGCAACGACCACACCGTAGGCAGCGCAGATCGACAGTAGATTCATCGCCGCTGCCTTGATCGGAATCACGATCGACCGATAGGCCAGAAGTAGCAGTGAGCCGGACAAGAGCACGACTCCGCCAATGAAGATCGGTAGGGCACCAGCGATCTCATCGGAAAGATCCATCATGAGCGCAGTCGAACCACCAACGAAGGCCTCTTCTTCTTGGCCTGCCGTATCTTGAGGCAACACGTTACTGCGCAGTTCGTTGACTAAATCCTGCGTCGCGGGATCGGCCGGACCTGTAGTGGGAATCACGCTGATGACTGCCACACCGGCATCGGCGCTTACGACAGCGTCACTGACCTCCTTGACACCAGCGGTATTGCGCAGGTCATCCTCCAGTGAGACCAGCCTGGGGTCGAGGGTGCGTGGATCTGTTCCTTGCGGAATATCGGAAGTATCGTCCGGCGCAGTTGCAGCCCGATTCATTTGCACGACGACGGCCAGCGGACCGGCTTGCCCTGGACCGAAACCCTCGGTAATCAGTTCGTTGGCGTTATAGGCGGTGGAGTCCGCTGGTAGTGCGGATGCGTCGGTTTGACCAAACTGCATTTGGGTCATGGGCAGCGCCATGATCAGCAAGAGCAAGGTCGCGGTTATCGCGTATCGCCACGGTCTACTAGTGACGGCATCGGCTATCCGTGCCCAGAATCCGTGATCAAGGTGGCTGCCGTCTTCGCTGTGTTCACCTCGATGCACCTTCGGCATGACTCGTGTGCCGAGAAGCCCAAAGACTGCCGGGACAAAGGTTAGCGAGGCGAGGATTGCGACTGCGATGACAATAGCTGCCGCTAAACCCAGCCAGGCTAGGAAACTGATCTGGGTGAGGACTAGACCGGCGAGCGCCAAAATCAGGGTGCATCCAGCGAAGACCATGCCAGCACCCGCTGTACCCGAGGTGCGGCCGATCGAGTCGTAGACCTCGAAGCCACTTCGGAGCAGAGCTCGATGTCGAATGATGAGGAACAACGCGTAGTCGATGCCGACGCCAAGTCCCAACATGATGCCCAGCGTTGGTGCAACATCTGGAATGAATACCGCTCGACCTAGCAGTCCAATAAGTGCAGTTCCAATGCCCACGGTGACGATGGCATTAACTAAGGGCACGAATGCCGCGGCGAAACGACGCAGCGTAAACAGCAGGACGAACACCGCCATAATGAGGCCGAGCCCCTCACTTATGGTGCTTTCGGGTTGTGACAGGGATTCCCCCATCAAACCGCCCAGAGCCACTTCGCAATCAGGTGCATTGTCGATACCCGTTTGCAGTACGTCCTCGGCCACGCTTTCTTCGCCGAGGAATGCGGTGCCAACTTGGATCTGAACGATGGCAGTCTGCTTATCTGGCGCCAAGAGCGAGGGGTCGTCAGTGGGTGTGGTGACATCGGCAACGCCGAGAACCTGTTTCTCAGCATTCGCTACTTGCTCGACGGTCGCTGCACCTGTGCCAGTGCTCAGATCGGTACCACAGTTGATGACTATTGGTTGGGCGTCGCTACTGACTCCCGGGAAGCCGCGGTTTAGCAAGGTCTGTGCTGAGGCGCTGTCCGTGCCCGGAAGTACAACATCTTGTTGCCCGGGTGGTGCCAGTCGATTATTCAAGCCGGAAACTGCGATCAGGATCACGAGCCAAATCGCCAACACCGATTTTGCGTGGCAGGCGCACCAATGCGAAATGAGGTAGAGCCGCCGGGTCATGATCAAATCCTGCCGGAGTGAATCAGTTCTGTATCGGGAACGCCGAGGTTGGTGCCCAACTGCAGTCACCTTATTGCTGTCTCGTCCGCTTCCCGGGCGTAACTTGACGGATTAAAGGATTAGCCCCACCATAGAGGCGTGCGTAACCATCGCCTCGTAGTAATTTAGCGCGTCAGCCACCAGCTGACGCGCCACCCTCCGATGCCTCACCGGCCGGGGGGTTTTTCGTTTCCGGGGCAGGTCACCCACCGGCCCCGGAGGCGGAAGTCCGCCCCGCGGCAGCGGGCGATCCCCGACGGTGGGGCGGACTAGGTGGTGGAGAGCATCGCGGTACTGCGAGATACTAAATCGCAGCCCCGTGAAAGAGCTGGAAAAGCCGCGATAGCGGCTCGAGTAGATGAGGTAGCAATGACCGAGCAGATCACCGGTTCCGAAAGTCTGGTGAAATCACTCCAGAACGCCGGTGTCGAGGTGGTGTTCGGGATCCCGGGCGGAGCAATCCTTCCCGCATATGACCCGTTGATGGACGCAAGCGGTATCCGGCACATCTTGGTTCGACATGAACAAGGTGCCGGTCACGCGGCGGAAGGCTATGCCATGGCGACCGGAAAAGTTGGGGTCTGTATGGCCACATCCGGTCCAGGTGCGACCAACCTGGTCACTGCTATCGCTGATGCGCATATGGACTCGGTGCCGATGGTGGCTATCACCGGTCAGGTCCCCAGTAAAGCGATAGGTACTGATGCATTCCAGGAAGCGGATATCCGCGGCATCACAATGCCCATCACCAAGCACAACTTCCTCATAACGAATCCCGCCGATATCCCCGAAGCAATAGCGCAGGCCTTCCACATTGCTGGAACTGGTCGACCAGGGCCAGTACTTGTCGACATCAGCAAAGATGCCCTTCAAGCGATGACAACCTTCGATTGGCCGCAACAGATTGCTCTGCCTGGCTA
>JAOZTQ010000127.1:1187-4930 GCA_029939085.1 Candidatus Nanopelagicales bacterium | reverse complement strand
CAGATACACCGGAGATCAAGAGTCGATCAATATCCCGGCACCCGAGATGCTCCTGCTGGTGGGAGCAACTGAAGGCGGTACAACCGGAGACGACGTGAACCGTGGCGAACAACTTTCTGTTCGCTTCCACATCCTTCATATTTGGCACATCACGACCAAAACCTGGGAAATGGTGAATGCGACGTTACGGAGACTCCGCCGCCTCACCCCACTAGTCTGCTGCTTATGGATGCAGCGGAACCCCTAGTCTCACTTAGTGACTACTCTTACAGCGCACTGTTTTTCAGCGAATTCGTTGGCACCGCTGTTCTCATTCTCATTGGTGTCGGTGTTAGCGCCAACGTCAGCCTGAGCAAGTCACTGGGCTACCGCGGCGGTTGGCTGCTGGCTTGCTTTGGTTGGGCATTCGGAGTCTTCACCGGCGCTTCAATCGCCTGGCGGAGTGGTGGTCAGTTAAATCCGGCGGTGAGCATAGCCCAATCCTTAACGGACCCGGAGGCACAGGGCTGGGACCTCACCGCGCTGTTTATCGTCGCTCAAGTGTTGGGGGCTTTAACAGGAGCTCTGCTGGCCTACCTCGCGTATAAAAAGCAGTTTGATACTCACGACGAACCAGAGAACACGGGTGGGGCGTTCTTTACCGCACCAACTGTTCGCGCTCCAGCATGGAATGTCGTTAGCGAAGCGATAGCCACTTTTGTCCTTGTTTTCTTCGTTATCGAGTCCTCTCCCCTCGAGGTCGGTGTTGGCGATGGACTGTTCGATGATTCGAAATCGGCTCTTGGCTACGCAGCTACCGCTTTCGTGATCCTTGCGATCGCGACAGGGTTGGGTGGGCCGACGGGATATGCGATCAACCCGGCACGCGACCTAGGCCCGAGAATCTTCTATGCAATAGCCCCTATCAAAGGGAAAGGGTCAGCGGACTGGAGTTACGCCTGGGTCCCCATCGTTGGACCAGTCTTGGGGGCCTTTGCTGCATTCGGCCTGTTTACGTTAGGACAAAGCTTTGGCGTTACGACGTAAGTTGCAACTGCTGACCAGCAATCAGCAGGAACTTGCGGCGTGGGTCACAATGGAGATGTGGCCGAGGTACCCAAACGCTCCATTAGCCGCAGCGCCAAGTTGGCAGCGCTGCCGCTAGGTCACGTTGGCCGGAGTGCGGTTAGCTGGGGTAAACGACTTGGGGGAAAGCCTGCTGAGGTAGTTACCGCAGAGATGCAGCAGCGCACTGCGGAACAGATGTTCAAGGTCTTGGGGGAACTCAAAGGCGGAGCAATGAAACTCGGCCAGGCCATGAGCGTGTTCGAGGCCGCACTACCTGAAGAAATGGCCGGCCCTTACCGCGAGACCCTTACAAAGCTGCAGGAAGCGGCACCGCCATTGCCGATGTCGACGGTGGACGAGGTCCTGAGTGAGCAACTGGGACCTGACTGGCGCAACCGCTTCGCAGAGTTCGACGAAACCCCGGCCGCGGCAGCCTCCATTGGACAAGTCCACAAGGCGGTTTATCGCGACGGCCGCGTTGTGGCGGTCAAGATGCAGTACCCAGGTGCGGCCAAAGCTCTCGCCAGTGATCTGAAGCAAATGGTGCGCATGGGTCGAATGTTTGGCGCTTGGATTCCAGGCATTGAGATGAAACCGCTACTGGAAGAACTGCGCGACCGAGCCCTCGAGGAACTCGACTACCTCGCCGAGTCGAATAACCAAAGAGCCTTCGCTGCAGCCTACGAGGGTGACCCCGACTTCGTGGTACCTCACGTTCTCGCCGCGGCTCCGCTGGTTCTCGTCACCGAATGGGTAGAAGGCACTCCGCTATCCAAGATCATCGCCGAAGGAGACCGCGAGACACGGGACCGAGCAGGAACGCTCTATCAACGTTTCCTCCTCTCGGGTCCGAAACGAGCCGGGCTTTTGCACGCAGACCCTCATCCAGGCAACTACCGGTACACGTCTGAAGGCAAACTAGCGGTTCTCGATTTTGGCGCGGTGGCTCAGCTACCCGACGGCTTTCCACGCGCGGTCGGTCAGATGTTGTCCATAGCAGTCTCGGGGGATGCCCAGGAAGTCTTAGCGGGACTTAAAGAAGAGGGGTTCATCCGACCCCACATCGATGTCGACGCCGAACAACTCATGACTTACCTGAGCCCCTTTATAGAACCGGCTGAGTTTGACGAGTTTCACTATTCGCGCGAGTGGTTGCGAGGCATTTTTGAGCGCGTTAAGGATCCCACGAGTCCGGACTTCACCATCGGACTGAAAATGAACCTACCGCCTTCGTATGCCCTCATACATCGGGTCTGGGTGGGCGCTACGGGAGTCACCTGTCAACTCGACGCCACCGTACCCATGCGAGCTGAGATGAGGCATTGGCTGCCCGGTTTTGCCGAAGGACTCGACGAGCACACGGACGCCTAGTCACCCCGAGACGATGCCATCGTGGCATTCGTGAGGTTCAACAATTCCTGAGCATATTTTTCGACTCGGTCATTCGTCATCCCAGGTATTCGTTGCAGGGCCGGGAGGTCTGCAGGGAGCAATTCCGCTATAGCTTGCAGCGTTCCGCTCGTCATAACCGAGAACGCTGGAACGCCTTCGGCAGCGGCGGTCAGACTTCGCCATTTCTCAAGCCGATCCAGTAAATCCTGATCCACCACCATGGGGCAGTTCCGGCACCGCCCCAAAACCCGTTCACTACCAGTAACCAAAGCCGCTCGGCACACACGACAGCGCGCGGGCGGAAGTTGATCTCCAGCCCTACTTTCCGCGGCCATTGACGTCGCTTCAGTTAACGCAAACTGCTCCCCCGCCACCGGTCGTTCCGGCGCCGCTCCATCGAGATAAGGCGACAATCGACGCCGCCCACCGTCGCCTTGCAGACCCCAGGTAATCATCAACCGGTACCGGGGCCGAGTGATACCGACGTAGGTTAGTCGACGTTCTTCCGCTTTCTCACGTTCGGAAACAGCCCCGGCAAACGGCAACATGCCATCCCAAGCCCCCATGATGAAGACGGTGTCCCACTCCAGACCTTTTGCAGCATGCAAGGTCAGTAACGAGACACCCGCAGGTCGAGGTGGATCCTGGTCGGCAGCTCTCCGCTCTAAGTCGGAAACCAGCTCTCGTCCTGAACTCAGCTCGGGTACCAGAGCAGCCAAAGCAGCCAAAGATTCCCAACGCAATCGTCCGGCTTCTGCCTCAGGAGGCACTGATTCAAAACCCATCGCGTCGGCTACTGATCGCCACGCATCTGCTGCGCTTAAATCCGGATGAGTTCGTAGCTCCCCCCGCAAGCGCGCAGTCGCCTCACGCACTTCGGCGCGATCAAAGAATCGATCGGCCCCACGCACCGCATAACTAATGCCTCGCGACCTGAGAGCTTCGCTGATTCCGCGAACCTGCTGATTGACCCGAAAAAGAACAGCCATTTCACGCGCATCGTCGCCGTTGGCAACTAAGGTCGCGATTTCCTCCGCCACACCTTCGGCCTCTGCACTGTCGGAGGGGTACTGCAGCACCTGGACTGATCCATCCCGGGTTGATCCGTGCGAACGCAGTTCGGTGGACTGCGCGATACCGGCACCAACGGTGTTGGCCACCTCAACAACTTTGGGAGCGCAGCGATAGGTCACTGGCAGCGCAACCACGGTGGCTCCGGGGTATCGCCGTGGGAATGAGGTGATCAGCTGCGCATCCGCACCAGCGAAGGCGTAGATCGACTGAGCAGGATCACCAACGGCACA
>JAOZTQ010000127.1:0-1087 GCA_029939085.1 Candidatus Nanopelagicales bacterium | reverse complement strand
GCACGAGCGGTGAACGTCAAAGCCATCGCTCGGTGTGGCTCGATAGCACCCGTTTGAACTCCATAAGCAATTCTGCGAGTTACGGTTCGAGTCTTTCCGGAGCCCGGGCCGGCGGTGATGAGTACCGGACCCCCGTGAGCCATGGCAGCAGCCCGCTGCTCATCATTGAGCCCATCCAAGATACGTTCGGGATCGGTCATGTCCGCGCCCATTCACCTGGCAGCTCTGCACCGAACCATTGTTGAATCAACCAGCGGGAAATACTCAGAGCTGGGGGCAATCTGATCGTTCCCGCTGCGCTGGCAGCTTCTAGTTCATCCCTGGTGAGCCATAGAGCTTCTTCGATTTCGTCACCATCAGGCTTCGGCTCGGTGTATTCGGCTCGCGCGTGGTACCCCACCATCAATGAGTTAGGGAAAGGCCAAGGCTGACTGCCGAGGTGAGTAGTTTCCACGACCTGGAGTCCTACTTCTTCCTTAACTTCGCGCACGACCGCATCACTGAGCGTCTCACCGGGTTCCACAAATCCAGCTAGCGTGGAAAACCAGCCCGACGGCCACCTCTTACGGCGGCCCAGCAGCGCCCGCTCGTGACCATCGTGAACCAACATGATCACAGCCGGATCTACCCGGGGGAAGTGATGACTACCATCCTCGGGGCAGATACGTTGCCATCCAGCTTCGTGTATCGAAGTTGCGGTTCCACATCGAGGGCAATGACCGTGGCTCGAGTGCCAGTTCATAAGTGACACCGCGGAAAATAGTTCTGCCGCTGTTTGCGATGCCAGCGATCGCAACGGTAGCCATTCGGTTGGCTCTGTCACCGCATCCGGATCAAGGTCCGCCACAAATCGTGGCCGCTGATGGGGGTCAACTCCTAGAAAAGCCCACGCGACGAGTCTTTCTGGCAACCGACTCCCCGGCAGCCATAGTGGTTGTTGATCGGCATCAACCGCCACCTGACCATCGTGAATCAAGACCACACGGCTGTCGGGAGACTGCCACTGATCCTGGATCCATGTCGAATCACCGCGGCGCTCAGCAGCCAGTTCCCACGTCGACCCGTTGGGCAGGGATCCGATCTGGCC
>JAOZTQ010000126.1 GCA_029939085.1 Candidatus Nanopelagicales bacterium | reverse complement strand
CCGGAGACTACGAGGATGAACTCGTTGCTTTTCGCCGCCGCTTGCACGCGGAACCGGAGTTGTCATTTGAAGAGTTTGCGACCACGGCCGCAGTCGAGCAGCGACTGACAGTAGCGGGTCTCACGTCGACTCGATTGCCCAGTGGTACCGGGCTGTTTTGCGATATCGGTGACGGTACAGCTCAAGTGGTCCTGCGCGCTGATCTGGATGCATTAGCAATGGTCGACGGCAAAGAGGTTGCCTACCGTTCGCAAAGAGCTGGAGTAGCTCACGCATGTGGTCATGATGTGCACACGTCCATCGTCTTGGGCTCGGCGTTGGTCTTGAGTCGGATATCGAAACTAGGTTTGCTGCCTGGGCGAGTGCGAGTAGTTTTCGAGCCAGGGGAAGAACAAGTTCCGGGTGGTGCCGTTGAGGTCGTTGAGCAAGGGCTTTTGAGCGAAGCATCGATGATCTTCGCGGTGCATTGTGACCCGAAACTTGATGTTGGCCTGGTTGGGAGCAGAGTTGGTCCGATCACCTCAGCGGCCGATAGAATCGTACTTACCCTGCATGGTCCCGGCGGCCACACTGCGCGACCAAATCTGACAGTTGATCTGGTAGATCTCACCGCGCGGCTCATCCAGGAACTGCCGCAGCAGTTAGAGGATCGTATGGGCGGTCCGGAAAATTGCCGGATGGTGTTCGGTTCGGTTCATGCCGGTGAGGCAGCAAATGTGATTCCGGCAGCCGCAGTGGTGAGTGGTTCGCTGAGAAGTCCGGATTTGGTTGCTTGGAATGCGGCGCCGGAGGCCTTGACGGAAGCACTAGCTGAAATCCTCGAAGGTACGGGAGCCAGTTGGGAAGTAACTCACGTTCGAGGAGTTCCTCCGGTAGTTAATGACAGCCTGGCCGCCGATATCGCAGCGGAATGTGTTCGGGATTTACTTGGATCCGACGCTTTAGTTGAAACTGAGCACTCTTGGGGCGGTGACTCGTTCGGTTGGATGACAAAGGAAGTACCTGGTGCATTTCTGCGGCTGGGTACCCACGACCCTAATCAGCAAGCCAAACTGGATCTGCATCACAGTGAGTTCGATGTCGTGGAAGACGCCATCCTGATCGGAGTTCGGGTCTTGTGTCGCTCGGTAGTGCGTGCTCTAGCTGATTCAGTGTAGTTGTGACTGGCTCCAGCGAAACGATTTCGGCCATATCGTAGGAAGTCCTAATATTTTACGTAGTAAGATATTCCTGAGTTGGCCGCCAGAAGCCGGCTCGGTGACGGTGAGAGGATTTCGATGGACGGCAACTTGCATCAGCCCGAAAATCCGATCCGGATTGTCACCGCAGCAAGTCTGTTCGATGGACACGACGCGGCGATCAACGTAATGCGTCGAATCTTGCAAGACCAAGGTGCCGAGATAATCCATCTGGGTCACGATCGATCTGTCGCCGAGGTGGTGGCCGCTGCGATTCAAGAAGATGTCGCCGCGGTAGCTATTTCCTCTTATCAAGGTGGCCACCTTGAATATTTCACCTATCTGCGTGACGAACTAGATGCCGCGGGAGCCACTAATGTGCGCATCTACGGCGGTGGTGGCGGAGTCATCGTCCCGGAAGAGATCGAGACGCTAGCTAAGCGGGGAGTGAAGATCTTTTCACCCGAGGACGGACAAGAACTCGGCTTGCCGGGAATGATCAATACGATCATCCAGGAGTGCGATCATCCAGCAGATGTGAGCTATGACCCGGAACTTCTGTTGCAGGGTCACAATCGACACGTAGCCAAGGCCGTCACCGCGATCGAATCGGGTAAGGGCGTTGATCTAGCAGACGCTGAAGCATCTGCGCTCGTTGTAGGTATAACCGGTACCGGGGGCGCTGGGAAATCCTCAGTGACCGATGAACTACTTCGACGATTTCGGCTCGACTATGAAGATAAGTTGCGAATCGCAGTCCTCGCCGTTGACCCAAGTCGTCGGCGCAGTGGTGGGGCCCTACTGGGTGATCGGATCCGGTTTAACGCCCTGCGGAGCGATCAGGTTTTCTTCCGTTCAATGGCGACTCGAAATTCCGGCCCGAGTGCACCACTCGTTTTACCCCAAGCGATTGAGCTGCTTCGAAAGAGTGGTTTTGATTTGGTCATTGTGGAGACACCTGGTCTTGGTCAAGGGGATACGGCTCTTGTCGATTTTGTTGATGTCGCCCTGTATGTGATGACTCCCGAATACGGAGCGGCTTCGCAACTAGAAAAAATCGGGATGCTCGATTACGCGGACGCGGTACTCATCAACAAATTTGAACGAACCGGTGCCGAGGATGCACGTCGTGAAGTTGCGCGGCAGTTAGTCAGGAATCGTCAACAGTTTGGAACGAGTTGGGAGGAGATGCCGGTATTTGGAACCAGCGCAGCATTCTTCGCTGACCCAGGGATTACGCGCGCGTATCGTTGGTTGCGGGATGAACTAGTCCAACGGAGCTTTCCGGACAGTGGCGTACTCGACGAAAATATCGACGCTGTTACCGACCCAGCGACACAATCGGCGGTACCGCCAGATCGCAGCCGGTATCTAGCCGAAATCGCGTCAACAGTTCGTGATTACCACCAACGAACCGATGAGGTTGCCGAGCTGTTCGAGCGTCGTCAATCCGTCCGTAATGCTGCGGTGGAACTCGCTGATGATGTGAGCTCAAGAAATGCCCTTACAGCCCGGGCAGCAGATCTGAACTTGGAGATTCCCGAATCGGAACAAGACTTACTAAATGAGTGGGAAGTACGGAAACGAGAGTATCGTCGCGATGCCTATGTATCCGTCAACGGTTCCCGAGAAGAGACCACATCTTTAGCTAGCGAAACGCTATCGGGCACCCAGGTTCCGCGGATCGCGCTTCCGAGATATTCGTCGGATGCAGATGCCTACCGATGGTTGCGTCGAGAAAACGTACCGGGAGAGTTCCCATTTACTGGGGGTGTGTTCCGCTTCCGGCGGACAACTGAAGATCCAGCGCGCATGTTTGCAGGCGAAGGAGATGCCTTCCGGACAAACCGAAGGTTCCATCTCCTCTCACAGGACACGTCGGCGACGCGACTCTCCACGGCATTCGACTCAGTGACTCTTTATGGTCGCGATCCGGCTAGGCAACCGGACATCTCCGGAAAAATTGGAACCGCCGGAGTTTCGGTCGCGACGTTGGATGACATGAAGGAACTCTTCCGCGGTTTCGATCTTCTTGACCCCGCGACTAGCGTTTCCATGACCATCAATGGTCCTGCGCCGGCCATTCTGGCAATGTTTCTCGTGACGGCGATCGATCAACAAACCGACAAGTTCATCGAGGAAAATGGTCGACAACCAGATGCTGACGAATTCTCTGATATCACTCGCCACACACTGAGTCAGGTTCGTGGGACAGTCCAGGCGGATATCTTGAAGGAGGACCAGGGACAAAACACGTGCCTGTTTTCGACTGAGTTCTCGTTGCGCTGTATGGCCGACATCCAGGAATGGTTCGTCCAGAACGCGGTGCGAAACTTCTACTCGGTTTCCATTTCTGGGTATCACATCGCTGAGGCGGGAGCTAACCCAATCTCACAACTTGCGTTCACCCTCGCAAACGCATTTACCTACGTCGAGATCTATCGGGCTCGCGGAATGTCGGTAGATGATTTTGCAGCTAATCTTTCTTTCTTCTTCAGTAACGGTATGGACGCGGAATACGCTGTGCTCGGTCGGGTAGCGCGACGCATCTGGTCAGTTGCCATGCGAGACGTCTATGGGGCGAGCGAACGTTCACAACGATTGAAGTATCACGTGCAGACCTCGGGGAGATCGCTTCATGCCCAAGAGATGTCATTCAATGACATCAGAACCACGCTCCAGGCCCTAGTAGCGAGCTACGACAACTGCAATTCACTGCACACCAACGCATATGACGAAGCAGTCACTACCCCCACTCCAGAGTCTGTACGACGAGCTATGGCCATCCAACTCATCATTAATCGGGAGTGGGGTTTGTCGGTAAACGAAAATCCACAGCAGGGTTCTTTTGTGATTGACGAACTTACCGATCTAGTCGAAGAGGCGGTTTTGAAGGAGTTTGATCGCATCAGCCAGCGAGGTGGAGTGTTGGGCGCTATGGAGTCCGGTTACCAGCGGGGTCGGATCCAAGATGAGTCACTGCGCTATGAAGAGCGGAAACATGATGGCTCACTTCCGATCGTGGGAGTGAACACTTTCGTATCTCCAAACGAAACGACTGAGCCAACACCAGAACTCATGAGGGCAACTGAGGAAGAAAAGCAGTCGCAGTTAACTCGCCTAAACGAGTTCACTACCCGTAACAGTGACGTCGCTCCGCTGGCACTTGACCGGTTGAAGCAGGTTGCGGCTACCGGAGGAAACGTCTTCGACGAGTTAATGGCTACGGTTCGCGTGTGCACGTTGGGGCAAATCACCGAAGCGTTTTTTGAGGTGGGTGGCCAGTATCGGAGGAACACATGAGCGAAATCGAACCCCAACGTGACTTAGTGGCGATGGCTCGTGAGAACTGGGAAGCACATGGTTGGGCAGACGCGGCCCCAGGGATGGCTGCAACCACGTCAATAATGCGAGCGCAGCAGATTCTGCTGGCCAGAGTGGACGCACAACTGCGACCACTACACCTGACGTTCGCCCGGTATGAGTTGTTGATGTTGCTGACATTTTCACGCGACGGAGTACTCCCAATGAGGGTTATCGGAGAACGATTGCAAGTACATCCCACCAGCGTTACAAGTGCCGTGGATCGACTGGAAAAAGACGACTTAGTCGCCCGACGGCAGCATCCCACTGACCGGAGAGCCATTCTTGTTGAGATTTCAGATGCTGGTCGCAAACTTGCGAAACGCGCGACCAAACTCGTCAACGATTCGGTATTTGTTGATTTAGGACTTTCGACTGCCGCAACCGATGAGCTGACGGGGCTCCTCAATGAATTGAG
>JAOZTQ010000125.1 GCA_029939085.1 Candidatus Nanopelagicales bacterium | reverse complement strand
AACTCTACGCACCACAAATCGAATATGGCGCACCCTTCCTGGTTACTGACTACCCGACGGCAGAGTTAGTGAAGGTCTCGGCAAATGCATTTCTGGCAACCAAGATCTCCTACATAAATGCGATCGCCGATGTCTGCGCCACTGTTGGCGCCGATGTCACCGCTCTAGCCAAAGCCATCGGCTACGACGAGCGGATCGGCCCGAAGTTTCTCCGGGCAGGTATCGGTTTCGGCGGCGGTTGTTTACCGAAAGACATCCGCGCCTTCATGGCTCGGGCGGACGAGCTCGGGGTCGGACGAAGTCTGGCATTTCTGCGCGAAGTGGACGCTATCAATATGCGTCGCCGGCAAAGTGTCACGCAAACGGCCGCCGAAATGCTGGCCGGATCTTTGCTCGGGGTACGTATCGCTGTTTTGGGTGTAGCGTTCAAACCCGATAGTGACGACATCCGGGACTCTCCGGCTCTGAACATTGCGGCGAATCTTCACTTGCAGGGCGCTGCCGTGCAGGTGTTTGATCCGAAAGCGATGGCAAATGCCGCGAGGGCTTTCCCGACACTGACTTATGCGCAGGATCTCGACTCGGCCCTGAAAGATGCCGATCTGGTCATGTTGTTGACAGAGTGGCCAGAGTTTCGGGAGCTCGACCCTGAAAGCACAGGCGCTGTCGTGGGACAGCGCCGAATCCTTGACGGTCGGAATGTGCTGGATTCTGCCGCATGGCGAGCTGCAGGGTGGGAATACCGCGGTATCGGAATCCCGTAACTAGGTTTTGATCAACCAAGTTAATCAATTGTTTTGGCGTCGGACTGAGTCACCTTTTGCTCGAGCCTGTTGCTCAAGTTCGCCTCGATAGATATCCAGCCGACTCCGCAGAGCAGGATCTGATGTACCCAAAATGCGAGCTGCCAGTAGCCCAGCATTAGCCGCATTACCCACCGCGACTGTTGCTACCGGAACACCGCGCGGCATCTGCACGATCGACAGCAACGAATCCATACCATCGAGATACTTCAGCGGAACTGGGACTCCAATAACCGGCAGCGAGGTTGTTGACGCGAGCATGCCCGGCAAATGCGCAGCGCCGCCAGCGCCCGCGATAATCACCCTGATTCCTCGCTCAGCAGCGTTTTCACCGTATTCCAGCATGGTCTGTGGCATTCGATGAGCTGACACGACATCCGCTTCGTGAGCGATGCCGAACTCCGCCAGTACGTCCGCGGCCTCCGACATAACTGGCCAATCCGAATCACTGCCCATCACAATGCCCACCAGGGGACTGCTATCACTCATCGATAACTCCTGTCAGGTAATCGGCTGCGTGGTGTGCGCGTGCTAACAAGTCTTCCAGGTCCTCGCCGAGTACGGTGACATGTCCGATCTTTCGCCCGGGCCGTACTTCTTTGCCGTACATATGTACCCGCAGTTCCGGATCACGTGCCATGACGTGCCGGTAGGCCCGGTACATATCCGGTTGATCGCCACCGAGGACATTGACCATCACAACCCAGGGGGCCAACCGTTGCGGGCTTCCGAGCGGTAGGTCGAGGACACCGCGTAAATGGTTGTCGAACTGACTCGATATCGCGCCATCGATACTCCAGTGACCTGAGTTGTGCGGCCGCATCGCCAACTCATTAACCAACACCCCATCAGCGGTGAGGAACATTTCCACCGCGAGCATGCCCACCACATCAAGTTGGCCTGCAATCTGTAATGCCAGATCTTGTGCAGTCACGGCCATCTCGGCTGAGAGACCGGGTGCAGGACACACCACCTCAGTGCAAATACCGTTGGTCTGAACAGTTCGAACGACTGGATATGCCACCGCCTGACCACTGGCTGATCTCGCCACTTGCGCGCTCAACTCGGCGGCAAAATCGACTTTCTGTTCAAGCAGCCAGCGTGCACCCGGTGCAAGCGGATTTGTAAGGATTTGAGTCAACTCGCTCGCATCATTCGCTACCCAGACACCTCGCCCGTCATATCCACCTCGAGAGGTTTTGACGATCAGCGGCCAACCTATTTGCTCACCTGCCGCTTCGGCGCTCATACCCTCTTCCCACGCTAACCATGACGGGCAGGGGATCCCAGCCGCCGTTAGTTTCTTGCGCATTTCGATCTTGTCCTGGGCGTACTGCAACGCGGCAGGCCCCGGACGCAGATTTGCTCCCGCTTCCGTCAGCGCCTCGAGCACCTTTACGGCTACTTGTTCATGATCAAAGGTGATGACATCACAATTTCGCGAGAACGCGAGCGCTGCGGTTGGATCATCTGGATTTCCGAGCATTGTTTCTGGGACTACTCGCGCTGCACTGTCATCCCGATTGGCGGCGAGTACATCGAATCCGATACCCAACGCAATTGCCGCCTGCTGAGTCATCCGGGCTAGTTGGCCACCACCAATCATTCCGACAACTGGATATCCCGTGGGCGGTGCAACATGCTCCATGCAGCCTGACCTTAGGGGATACAGCGGGCGAGGACTCGCCCGGGTGGGTCAACTACTGAAACTGATATTCGTTTGGTGCAACAGCCGAGTAACCTAGCCCGTGTGACCACCGATCGAGGCGTTGACGAAGATAAGGGCAGGTTCCGCGCTCTCATTAGTCCTTTTCGAACGCTCATCCAGGAATTAGGCAAGTTCGGTGTCGTTGGTCTGATCGTCTACTTTGTTGATCTCGGATTAT
The DNA here is from genome assembly GCA_029939085.1 of Candidatus Nanopelagicales bacterium. GTDB lineage: Bacteria > Actinomycetota > Actinomycetes > S36-B12. The sequence continues at coordinate 2,279 of JAOZTQ010000125.1, read as the reverse complement.
TCAATCTGTTGCTTTATGTAGGTGATCCGCCGCTGCTCGCAGATAAGCCCATCACCTCGAAGGCGATTTCCGTCATCGTTGCCACAACTCTTTCGTATGGCCTGAACCGCACCTGGACCTTCTCCAAACGCGGTGGCCGATCAACTCGATTCCGCGAGTTTGTCCTGTTTGTATTCTTCAATGCCATCGCGATGCTGATTGCTCTGGCTTGTTTGGCGCTATCGCACTATGTTCTCGGTCTTGATTCGCCGTTGGCAGACAACATTTCGGCGAACGTGGTAGGGCTCGTACTGGGCACTATCTTCCGCTTTTGGTCGTATCGGACGTTCGTTTTCCCAGCCGCCGAGGATGAAGATGACGACGACGATTTGGCTGATGCATCTATTGTCTAGCCGCGACTCCGAGGGAAGGACTAGGAACTCCTGGCTAGGAGGTGGAATCAATCAGTGCGTGAGGGCGGACGATTCCTAAACCGCGAACCGGCCGCGGAGTCAACGCTCGCACGCTGAATTTTTCCCCAGAGGTACTGCTGAGCAGTTCGGCTGTTGCGGAGTCTAGAACGGTCGTACCTGGTCGAGCCAATGCTGTAAATCGTGACGCTCGATTCACAGTTACCCCGAAAACGTCACCCATTCGGTTGAGCACTGCTCCCGTTGCTAATCCAACTCTGATCTGCGGCAAATCATCATTGGCATTGTGAGTTCGATGCAAATTCAGCGCTATTGCGGCTGCCTGATCCGCCGAGTCGGAAACAAACATGACTTCATCACCCAAGGTTTTGACCAACCGCGCCGAAGCAGCATGGATGATGTCGGCACTGTCTGATTCAAAAGCTTGTACTACCGCGGTCAGCTCCGTGTCATCTAGTTGGCGGGACAGTCTGGTGAACGAGACTAGGTCCGCGAATCCCACCGTTGCGGTGGCGGCTTCGGTCTCCTCGCCGCCTTCTGCATCGCTGGCTTCATTAGGCTGGTGGTCCAACAAACGACCGACTGACGCTGCGAGTTGTCGCCGCCAGACGTAAATCAGAAGTTGTTCCAGTTCAGGTAGCAACTCGGCAAGATCTTCGCCCGGCCCGGGCGCATCGGTTGAGTTCAGCTCAGCACCTGCCTGAACTACGTGACGACGCAGGGTATCGATTTCCCAATCTGCCAAGCGTGATGTTGTTTGGCCCATTGAGCGGGCGATATCTGTCAGACCTTCCATATCGACCAGATCTCGATCGAGTAAGGATGCCACACGGAGAACAGCACCCAAATCCGCATCGGTAAATGCTCTGGCTTCACCTACATCGGCGAATCCCATGGCCCGCCACAACTGGGCGATATCTTCCAGATTTAATCGAGCGGCATTGGCCACTTCTTCACGGGTGTAGCGTTCGGCTCCACCTAGAACGATGGAGCGCAATCGGTCACCCGAGGGAGCCGTCACTGACTTTCATTCTCCCGTCCGGCAGTTTTCGGCGGATCTTGGTCATAACCGCGGCGACGTTCGTCGTCCTCTTCGTGCAGATGATTCACTTCTCGCTGAATCTGCTCAACGTTAGGAACACCGTCGATGATCAGCGCCTCATCCGAAGCGGAATCGATCGTCAAAGTGCCGTAGTTCATGATCCGTCCTGGGACGCTGATATCGAACGAGACATTGTTTACTTTGCTTAGCGGCATGTCTTTACCGTGCTTCGAAACCAAGCCGGACCGCACGATGATGCGCCGGTTAGTGAAAACGTACTGGGTAGTGATCCAGTAGAGGAACGGCCGAACCACGAAAACGGCAAATAAGAAGATCGCAACAATGACCAGCGCAGTCTTGGAAATCGAACCGACAAAACCGTCCCAGCCACCCAAAAGTGAGAACAAGACAATAAGTCCGATGATTATGCCCAGCAGGACCAAGCCCGGGACAAGGAGCGCCCGCCAGTGGGGGCGCATCTCCATTTCAATTCGCTCACCGTCGGACAGCAGTTTCTGCGGGTATCCCATGGGCTTCACGGTACCGGCCAGGCGTGGCGGGTGAAAGCCTCTCTGCCTAGTGCCGTAAATGAATGACGTCACCCACCGACAAAGTCTGCTGGCCGTCAGCAGTCTCTAGCACCAATCGTCCCTGGTCATCCACGTCAACTGCGCGACCAGTAAGACTCGATTGATCAGGTAGCTCTACCCGAACTTCACGCCCCAACGTGGCGCAGCGTCGTCGAAAATCGGCAAGAAGGCCGGATCCCTCGGGACTAAAGCCCGCTTCAACTAATCGGTCGTAGCCCGCGAAGATTTCGATAAGAA
>JAOZTQ010000124.1 GCA_029939085.1 Candidatus Nanopelagicales bacterium | reverse complement strand
CCATGTGAGCTCCAAAGATCCCACGGTAGTGATGTGCTTCATCCAGAATGACGAAGCTTAGGCGACGCAAGAATGAGGCCCATCTCGCGTGATCTGGAAGAATTCCTCGGTGCAACATATCCGGGTTAGTGAGGACGAAGTTGGAGTTTCGTCGGATCCAAGGACGAACATCTCTAGGGGTATCCCCATCAAAACAAGAGGCTTCAACCCGACTCAAATCCAGCTCCGAGATGCGTGAGAGTTGGTCCTGAGCCAGTGCCTTAGTCGGTGTGCAATAAAGAGCTGTGGCGCCAGCCGCGCGAATACGGGTAATGACCGGCATCCAATAGGCAAGTGACTTTCCACTCGCGGTGCCGGTCGCCAGGACCACATTATTTCCTTGCTCAGCAATTTCGGCCGCTTCCCGCTGATGCAGCCAAGGTTGATTGACACCGCGATTCCGCATTGACTGGAGCAGATCTTGGTCAACCCACTCCGGCCAATCCACCGTAATCCCTGGGCGTTCGGGTATTGCTACAACTTCGTCAGCTTCATCAATCCGGGCGAGGTTGAGGAGTTCATCCGCGAACCGGCCCATCGGGAGGCTGTTATCCGTCGGATGTGGTGACTTAGCTGAGGATCTTGTGGAGATGATTCTTCCTAGGAAATACGTTGGCCATTCTTGGCAAGCTCTTCTTGCCCATCTCGGTTCGTGCATTTCCATTGTGCGGTATGCCATCGACAAGTGATAGCGACTGCGGCCAGTGAACTCTCTAGGAACTCACTAGGTACCCAATCCGGCAGTCATCTGAAGGAAGTGGGCCGAAACGGGCTATCGTAGTCACGCTCGGGCCACTGAAGCGATAAAAGCATGGCCAAAGTGTCTGGGCACGCCATACTGGGATGGCTCAGTTGGTGTGAGGCTGACTTGAACGATCGAGTCCGATGGCGGTTTCACCGTTGATCGGGTGCCCGGGAGGCAACGTGGATCTTGGCATCAATGTAAGTAAGTCCGAATCCGAAACTGTCGTCGCGACGACAGGCGAGCTAGACGTTCACTCAGCAGGAAGTCTCGAGCAGGCCTTACAAGACCTAATCGGTCAGGGAGATAGCACCCTTGTCCTCGACCTAACCGGCCTCGAGTTTCTCGATTCGACCGGACTTGGGGTCATGGTTAAGGCATTGAAATGGGCCCAAGACGCCGGCGGTAGTTTGCGGGTGGTCGCAGACGACGAGAAGATCACAAAGGTCTTCACGATTACCGGTCTAGATCAAGCGCTATCACTCACGTCCACAACTGAGGGGAATCCTGGATAATGGCAACCGCCAGGCTACAGGTACCAGCAGCAGCGGAGCAGGCCCGAACAGTGCGGTTGGTTGCCAGCACCGCGGCGCATCGGGCTGGTGTTGATGACGATCTCCTCGACGACGTCCGATTGGCCGTCTCGGAGGCGGTTGCACTTTCAGTGCGGCGCGCCGACTCGGTCGATTCGGCGGGAACGGTCTCGATCTTGATGTTTGACGAGGATGATCAATTCGTCGTCGAAGTTTCGGACGATTTGGCACTTGCTGCTCAGTCTGCCGGAGAGGATTTGGCGCTGTCGCTCCCCCTCATCCGAGCCTTGGCACCAAAAAGCGATATTGAGGAAAATTCGGCCGGCGGACAGACCGTCTCGTTAAGTTGGCCGATCTCAATGTCGCAGATCTAAAGAATCGAGTTCGTTTCTGTCGCACCCTTGGTCATTCCGGGGTTTTGCGTGCCGTAGACTTTTGCCTCGCGGATCTGTTCCGCCCGTTGGGGTGGGCGTGAATCGAGGTCACGTTGGGGGGTCCGCAGCACCAATATCTGCCGCCGCTACGTACTGAGTGGCGCAGTCGAAAAGGAGTTGAATTCCGTGCAGATCCTTGCCGCCTCCGGGGTGGATGTCTCTCTCACTGGAAGCAACGCAGTGATTATCGGAGTGGTGGCGCTGATCGCCGTACTCGCTCTCGGTGTCGCGGCGCTTCTGGTACGAGAGGTGCTTGCCGCCGATGAGGGTACGCCCAATATGAAGACCATCGGCGCAGCTGTTCAAGAGGGTGCTTCGGCATTCTTGAGCCGACAGTTCAAGACCCTTGCGATATTCGCCGTCGTAGTGTTTTTCGTACTGTTCCTGCTACCAGCAGATACAAACTCGGAAAAAATCGGTCGAAGTATCTTCTTCCTGGTTGGGGCTGGTTTCTCGGCCATAACTGGCTACATGGGGATGTGGTTAGCAGTACGCGGAAACGTCAGAGTTGCTTCTGCCGCCCGTGATGAAGATGAGCAAGGTGCCATGCGGATCGCTTTCCGCACCGGTGGCGTAGCCGGTATGTTTACCGTCGGTTTGGGACTGCTTGGCGCAGCCATCGTTGTTTTGGTCTACCAGGGCGAAGCGCCCAAGGTGCTGGAAGGCTTTGGCTTTGGCGCAGCGCTGCTAGCCATGTTTATGCGTGTTGGTGGCGGTATCTTCACGAAGGCTGCTGACGTCGGCGCTGACCTCGTTGGCAAAGTTGAGCAGGGTATCCCCGAGGATGACCCCCGAAACGCTGCCACCATTGCCGATAACGTCGGCGACAACGTAGGTGACTGCGCCGGTATGGCTGCTGACCTTTTCGAGTCTTACGCCGTCACATTGGTCGCTGCCCTGATCCTGGGTAAAGCGGCATTCGGTGAGCTGGGTCTTGTGTACCCGCTCGTTGTCCCCGCCATCGGCGTTATCACCGCCGTAATCGGCATCTTTGCGGTCTCACCGCGACCGAGCGATCGTTCCGGTATGTCTGCGATTAACCGAGGCTTCTTCATATCGGCCGCGGTTTCTGCCGTTCTCGTGGTTGCCGCTACTTTCTGGCTGCTACCTGAGCGACTAGTCGACATCAAGGGTCTGGTCACCGAGAACATCGAAATTGTATCCATTGAGACCTTCAACCCACGAGTCCTCGCTATTGCGTCAGTACTCATCGGTATTGTCTTGGCGGCTGCGATTCAGCAGCTAACGGCCTACTTCACCGAGACTGAGCGACGTCCAGTTGATGACGTGTCGAAGACTTCGCTGACTGGACCAGCCACGGTGATCCTTTCCGGACTCTCGCTGGGACTTGAATCGGCTGTCTACACGGCACTGCTGATCTCAGCTGCTGTCTACGGGGCATTCCTACTAGGTGGCGGATCATTGATCCTGTCACTCTTCGCTATCGCCCTGGCAGGTACTGGCCTGTTGACCACTGTGGGTGTCATCGTCTCGATGGATACCTTCGGGCCGGTTTCCGACAACGCGCAGGGCATTGCGGAAATGTCGGGTGACGTTGAGGGTGAAGGCGCTCGCATCCTCACCAGCCTGGATGCCGTTGGTAACTCGACTAAGGCGATTACCAAGGGTATTGCCATCGCAACAGCGGTTCTGGCAGCAACAGCACTATTCGGAGCCTTCCGAGATGCAGTTGCGGGCGCTACTGCCGAGCTGCTCGGTGCGGGAGCGGATCTTGTCGGCCAGGTTGGCCAGCAAGACAGCCTGCAGTACACCGGCATCCTCAATGTGGCGAACCCGTCTAACTTGGTGGGTCTCATCATCGGTGCTTCGGTGGTATTCCTGTTCTCCGGTCTAGCCATCAACGCGGTGTCCCGCGCTGCTGGTGCGGTGATCTTTGAGGTGCGCCGCCAGTTCAGCAACGATCCTGGAATCATGGCCGGAACTTCGAAGCCGGAGTACGGAAAGGTCGTGGATATCGTTACCCGCGATTCACTCCGTGAGCTCATCACGCCAGGCCTCTTGGCAGTGCTGACACCGATTGCGGTTGGTTTCGGACTTGGTGTGGGCGCTCTCGGTGCCTACCTCGCCGGAACTATTGCGACCGGTACCCTCATGGCGGTCTTCTTGGCTAACTCGGGCGGTGCCTGGGACAACGCGAAGAAGTACGTGGAGGACGGCCACTTTGGTGGCAAGGGCTCCGAAGCTCATGAAGCGACGGTCATTGGCGACACGGTTGGCGATCCGTTCAAGGACACCGCCGGCCCGGCCATCAACCCGTTGATCAAGGTCATGAACCTGGTCGCCTTGTTGGTGGCGCCGGCTGTGGTGAGTCTGACGCTAGAGGGCAATGATGTTCTGCGTTGGACCATTGCGCTGGTCGCCCTGGCCATTGTTGTTGTGGCAGTTGTCATCAGTAAGTCTCGCCCGATTGCAGTCAGCGATGCTGATAGCAACGGTTCTCAGGAGACCGCTGATATCAACGAAAACTGATCAGTTTCAACGTGAGTTGGCCCCCGGAACCGCTAGTGTTCCGGGGGTCGACTTGTGCCAGGGTCCTGAACTCGTGGCACGATGCTGCGAAGAGGTCGCAAGGCCTCATCGCTTGACAGCGGGGGTTGGCGAGGCCGCACACTGCGGTCCACAGGATGTCTCGGATGGGAAGGAGTACCCGTGGCAGCGAAGGAATCACAGGTGCGCCGACTGGTGATCGTAGAGTCTCCAGCGAAGGCCCGAACCATCCAGAATTACCTCGGCGGTGGTTACACCGTGAAGTCGTCGGTGGGCCATATTCGTGATCTTCCGCAGCGAGCTGCAGACGTGCCGGCGAAATATCGGGGGAGCGAGTGGGCCAAAACGGGTGTAGATATCGCGAATGATTTCGCGCCAATGTACGTAGTGAGCGCGGATAAGAAGGAGCGGGTTCGCGAACTGAAGCAGGCGATGGCGGATGTCGACGAACTATTGTTGGTGACAGATGAAGATCGCGAAGGCGAGGCGATCGCGTGGCATCTGATCCAGGTTCTGAAACCGAAGATTCCCTATCGGCGAATGGTCTTCAACGAGATCACCGAAGAGGCCATCCAGCAGGCCGCGGCTGATACCCGCGAACTAAATGTCAATCTTGTTGACGCTCAGGAAACGCGCCGAATCGTCGACCGGCTGTACGGCTACGAAGTATCGCCGGTTTTGTGGCGTCGGGTAGCTCCAGGATTGTCGGCGGGTCGAGTTCAGTC
>JAOZTQ010000123.1 GCA_029939085.1 Candidatus Nanopelagicales bacterium | reverse complement strand
GTGCGGGACTGTGTTTATATCGCGACGGTTCTGACAGTGTGGCCTGGCACGGCGACCGTATTGGCAGGGGTGCCAACAAGGATGTCTTAGTCGCGATCTTGTCCTTGGGTAGTAGGCGACGATTGCTGTTGCGACCTCGCGGTGGTGGATCATCTCTGTCTTTCATGATGAATCACGGCGACCTTTTGGTTATGGGAGGTAGTTGTCAACGAACGTGGGATCACTGTGTACCAAAGACTAAGACGTCAGACGGTCCGCGAATCAGCATTCAGTTTCGGCCGCAAGGTGTCGCCTGAGCCAGCCGGATAATGGGCTAGGTCTTTGACTGCCAAAGGCGGTGTTGGAGATCCCAGGTATCTAAGTAGTGTTGGACCCGCTCCATATCGGTTGTTGAGTAACGATGGCGTTGGTGGAAACGCTTGGTCATGTCAGTGGGCAAGTTGAGCAAGATAGCGGATGTGTCGATCGCGGGATCTGCCATGACCGCGAAATCCCAATCCAGAACCGTTGTGAGCTGACCATTCTCTGAAAACAAAATGTTTCCCCAAGCAAGATCGCCATGAATAAGGCCGAGGGGTGCTTCCTTTGCTGCCGCGACGGCTTTCTGAGTCATAACTACGTCGTCTGCTGAGATCTGTTCTGCGACAGCCGTGCGACCTAGCTCGTTGCTCAGTTTGGTCCACATATCGATCCACTTATGGCTGAAAAAAGGCCACGAATCAGGGTCGACTGTGCGGGCATTCAGTAAAACCTCTACGAGCTCATCAGTTGCTCGATTACGTGCGGAGAGATCAAAATTCGGCAGTGCATCAAGAAAGGGCAATCCGGGCACTTTCTCGATAACCAGGTGCGCTACGCCGGCTACTCCGAGATGAACATCGTAGATTCGAGGCGCCGGCAGACCGAGATCCGTGATCTTCTGATGACGTTCGGCAACCTCCTGTACCCGCAATGGCTCGAATCGGGGAAATCGTAAGACGGAACCCTCATCGGTGAAAAGAACACAGTTTTGCGCGCCGGTATCAATCACGGAGGAAATGTTTATGCCGCGCGACGTCGCGGTATCGCAACAAGCCTTCGCAAACGTTGAGAGCACGTTCATAGTCTGGCTCACGTGCAAGCGTCTGCGGGGTAGTACCCGACCTACTATGGTGATCGGGTGCATCTCTATCTCGTCCGTCATGGTCAAAGTCATGTCAATTTGGCCGATCTAACTGCAGATCATGAAGATGCGCCGCTGACAGATATTGGTCGCCAGCAGGCTGATCGGTTTGCAGCTTTTGCGGCAGCCGAGATCAGACCGACCCAGATTTTCAACAGCACTGTTGCTCGAGCAGCTGAAACGGCCGAAGCCGTGACCGAGCAGTGCAATATGACTTCAGTCGCAGATATCCGTTTGCGTGAAATCGGAACCGTCTATCCGAATGGCCAACCTGTTCCTGAAGCTGAGCTCGAACCATATGTACCCGACATGTGGGGAACGCTACGTCCCTATGAACCTGTAACGGTCGGTGGGGAATCTTGGATGCAGTTTCGGTCTCGGGTGGGCTCGTTTATTGAGGAGTTGGTGCCAGCCCGCAGCAGGTTCGGAGATCCTGAACTAGCCGAACGAATAGCTGATGAGCGAGTCCTCGTGGTCTGTCATGCCGGGGTGATTGAAGCGGTATTTGAGTATGTCTTCGAAAAGGGCCCGTGGAGTGTGGTTGCTATCCAGACCAATCACACCGGGATTACGCATCTGCAGTATCACCCCATGCCTAATTTCCCCGACTGGTGGCTTCTCGCTCACAATGCAACGAGTCACCTCGAGTCAGATCTGGTGACATGAGCGAAACAACACCCGCGGATCTATCGAAGTACGGATTCCTATCTCTTGGCGTGGGCATTGTCGTACTCGCCATGAAACTTGTCGCCTGGCAAGTCACTGGCTCAGTTGGTCTGCTATCAGATGCGCTGGAATCCCTAGTCAATATCGCAGCAGCTATCGTCGCGATATTTGCCCTTCGCGCTGCGAGCCGACCGCCTGACCAGGAGCACCAGTTTGGCCACGGGAAAGCCGAGTATTTCTCAGGTTTAGTCGAAGGCGGAATGATCTGCGTAGCCGCAACCCTCATCATTATCTCGGCCACGGAACGCCTATTCGATCCTCAACCCCTAGAAGAGGTCGGACTCGGTCTCGCAATTGCCATCGTGGCCTCAGGTCTTAACGCGATCACGGCGGTGATCCTGCTTCGGGTTGGACGAAGGGAAAATAGCCTGGCTTTAACCGCAGACGCGCAGCATCTGTTTACCGACTTGTGGACCACCGGAGGCGTAGTTGTCGGAGTGATTGTTGTTTCACTTTCGGGTTGGAACGTGTTGGATCCGTTGATCGCTATTGCAGTGGCTATCAACATCATTATCGTCGGTGTAAAGCTTCTCAAGACAAGTACGTCTGGCCTGATGGATCGTTCGTTACCGCGAGACCAAGTTGAGGTTGTACGAAATGTCGTTGCCAACTACCAATCCGATGACGTAGTTGTTCACGGGTTACAAACACGACGAGCGGGTCGACAGGCCTTTGTCTCGATGCACGTGCTTGTTCCGGGTGCATGGGATGTAATGGCGGGGCACGACCTTTGTCACCGGTTGGAGGAAGATATTCAAAGCTCCCTTCCTGGTGCTGAAGTTATGACGCATTTGGAGCCGCTAGAAGATCCCCGAGCGTGGAACGACACGCATGAAGGTCAACATCCGTTGGATTAGTTGTGGAAGGCTAGGCACGTGGCGATAGTCGAATCTGTGGCAGTCGCGGACGATCCGGACTGGTACCGCACTGGAGTGCTCTACCAAGTTCATGTCCGTTCTTTTGCCGACGGTAACGGCGATGGCATTGGAGACTTCCAGGGTCTGACATCGCGACTCGACTACATCCAAGAGTTGGGCGCGACCGCCATCTGGTTGTTGCCGTTTTATCCCTCGCCGCTGCGTGACGGTGGATATGACATCTCTGACTACACCAGCATCCATCCTGACTACGGGACGATGCGAGATTTTCGCCACTTCATTCGGCAAGCTCATCGGCGGGGTATCAGGGTTATCACTGAGGTCGTCATCAACCACACGAGTGATCAGCACGAATGGTTTCAACGATCTCGTCGAGCCAAACCTGGCAGTAAGTGGCGTGACTTCTACGTGTGGAGTGAGTCGGACCAGAAGTATCCAGATGCTCGGGTGATTTTTTCGGATTTCGAGTCGTCAAACTGGACTTGGGACTCTGAGGCTCAGGCCTATTTTTGGCATCGTTTTTACAGTCATCAACCGGATCTGAACTACGATAATCCGGCAGTGCACGAAGCCGTTCTCAAGATTGTGGACTTTTGGCTAGAGGCGGGTGTCGACGGGCTTCGGCTTGATGCAGTGCCGTATTTGTACGAGCGGGAGGGTACTAATTGTGAGAACCTCCCGGAGACTCACGAGTTCCTGAAAAAACTGCGTGCTCATGTCGACAGCAACTTTAGTAATCGCATGTTGTTGGCGGAGGCAAATCAATGGCCTGAGGACACCCGGAATTATTTCGGGGAAGGCGACGAATGCCATATGGCGTTTAACTTCCCGGTGATGCCGCGCATGTATATGGCTGTTCAGATGGAAGACCGCTTTCCGCTCGTCGACATCATTGAACAAACACCCGACATACCCAAGGGAGCGCAGTGGGCTCTCTTTTTGCGCAACCACGACGAACTCACGCTGGAAATGGTCACCGACGAGGAGCGGGACTACATGTACCGGGTATATGCCACGGATCAGCGGGCCCGGATCAACTTGGGAATTCGTCGTCGACTAGCGCCATTGCTCAACAACGATCGGGAGCGAATCGAACTACTTAACGGTCTTCTCATGAGTCTGCCCGGTACGCCTATCGTCTACTACGGCGACGAGATTGCGATGGGTGACAACATTTACCTAGGTGACCGCGATGGTGTGCGAACACCGATGCAATGGTCAGGGGATAGGAACGCAGGCTTTTCAGACGCAAATCCCCAGCAGCTCTTTTTGCCGGTCAATATTGATCCGGAGTATCGCTACGAATCCGTCAATGTTGCGTCACAGGAGAGGAATCCGAACTCACTACTGCTGTGGATGCGTCGGTTGATCCGACTTCGACAGCGATACCCAGTTTTCGGTAGTGGCGACATTGAATTCCTGGAACCAACCAACAGTCGAGTGTTGTGTTTCCTTCGATCTGATCATGAGGAAACGATCCTTGTCGTTGCTAACTTGAGTCGCTTCGCGCAGTACGTAGAGTTGGATCTACAGAAGTATGAGGGCAGCACTCTCATCGAGCTATTTGGTAATTCGGAGTTTCCTGATATTGGAACGTTGCCTTATCTGCTCACACTAGGCCCTCGAGCTTTCTACTGGTTTCGGGTGGCACCTAGAAAACCGGGCAATGAAACCGACACAGATGTGCTCCCATCGGCGACTACGAGGGTCGAGTGGGACCAACTTTTTGAGGATCGCAGATCGTTACCGGTTTTGGAGTCAGTACTGCCTGAGGTACTGCCAGATCGCAGTTGGTTCCATTCCGAAGGTCGAAGGATTGTTGAAACCCGGATCGTGGATCACTTCAGCGTTCCGCTAGGTGGTGATCGACTCCCGGCCCAAATTCTATTTGTCGAGGTGTCGTTTGGTCAGGGCGAGCCTGATACCTATGTTCTGCCAGTGACATTTCTGGATCCTGATGATGCCGATGAGTTTCTCCACGATCATCCCGGAGCGGGCTTGATCCGGTTGTATCCCTCGGGTGACTCCGGGGCCGATGGTGTGATCTGCGATGGGATGGCTGAGGAGAGATTTACAGCAGTGCTCCTCGAACGAATCATCGATCGGAAAAAAATCCGTGGAAGTGGGGGCGAGATTCGCTCACTGACAACTCGTGAACTTAAGCCGCTGCTAGACGACATTCCTGAGGATGAGCACCAGCTGTGGTTGTGGCCAACGCT
>JAOZTQ010000122.1 GCA_029939085.1 Candidatus Nanopelagicales bacterium | reverse complement strand
ACTATTGGCACGCGGGGATTTCAATCCGGTTATCCAAAGTTGTACGGATCGCCCTTCTGTAACCCCGTGCACAGTCAGATCAACCATGCGACTAACCTCAAGGTTCCTGGAGGGGTCCAATATGGAAATTAGTGCGGGCGATACTGCCTGGGTTCTTACAAGTGCAGCTCTCGTGATGCTCATGACACCCGGTCTTGCCATGTTTTATGGCGGCATGGTGCGGGTCAAGAGTGTGTTGAACATGATGATGATGTGCTTTCTCGCTCTCGGTCTCGTCAGCATCATCTGGGTCCTGTACGGATACTCACTTGCCTTCGGTACCGACAGCGGAGCCGGACTAATCGGAAACTTCGAGTTCATCGGTCTACAAGACACGGTTGGTGAAGTCGAAGGGACCATACCAACGCTTGCTTTCGTCATGTTTCAAATGACCTTCGCCATCATCACCTGCGCACTTCTCGCCGGCGCGGTCGCAGATCGGATCCGAATCATCGCCTGGATTGCTGTAATCGTCCTGTGGACTACGTTTGTTTACGTTCCGCTAGCCCATTGGACTTGGAAGTTCGATGACGGCGCTGGTGGCTGGATCGGTGACCGCCTGGGCGCTTTGGACTTCGCCGGTGGAACTGTCGTTGAGATCAACTCTGGATTTTCCGCGCTAGCACTCGCCATTGTGGTCGGGCGTCGCATCGGTTGGCGTCGCGATCCCATGCGACCTCATAACCTGCCGTTAGTCCTACTGGGGGCCGGCATGTTGTGGTTTGGGTGGTTCGGGTTCAACGCCGGTTCAGCTCTGGCCGCTGGAGAACTGGCGGCCACAGCCATGATCAATACGCAGGTGTGCACCGCTGCTGCAGCCCTGTCGTGGGTCTTGGTCGAAAAGTTCCGCGACGGCAAGCCCACAACTCTAGGCATTGCATCCGGTGCCATTTCCGGAGCTGTCGCTATCACGCCAAGCTGCGGCTACGTGAATCCCATGGGTGCTCTGCTGATCGGCCTCGCTGCAGGTGCTATTTGCGCTTGGGCCGTAGGACTGAAATATCGGCTGGGTTACGACGATTCCTTGGACGTCCTCGGAGTGCACGGTATCGGCGGTCTGGTTGGGATGATCGGTATCGGACTTGTGGCAACGACTGCCGTCAATGAAGCGGGCGGAGACGGACTATTCTCCGGCGGAGGATTCGATCTTCTTGGCAAACAGCTAGTCGCCTCCGGAGCCACAATGATTTACGTCTTCGGCGTCACTTGGCTTATTGCCGTAGCAATCGATAAAGTCATCGGCTTCCGTGTAACCCCAGAGGCAGAAATCAGCGGAATAGACCTCGATCAACATGCTGAAACCGGTTACGAATTGACCGATACAACTTCGGGTGCCTTCGCTGGTGTGGGACAACACGGATTAAGCGAGTACCGTCAGAAAGAACAACGTGAAGACAGCTGATTAACGCTCTCACCACGAAATCAATACAGAGGAAAACCTACTGATGAAACTGGTCACAGCGATAATTCGGCCATTCAAAATGGAAGATGTTAAGTCCGCCTTGGAGCAGATCGGCGTTCAAGGACTTACCGTTTCTGAGGTCAGCGGTTTCGGACGTCAAGGTGGCCATGTCGAGGTCTATCGGGGCGCTGAATATGTAGTGAATCTCGTACCAAAAGTGAAGATTGAAGTCCTTGCGGAAGACGAAGACGCCGCTCGGATTGTTGATGCTTTAGTGAGTTCAGCGCGGACCGATCGAATTGGAGATGGCAAAGTATGGGTCGTTCCAGTCGATACCGTTGTTCGAGTTCGGACTGGCGAACGTGGTGACGACGCTCTCTAGCCGCAGAGAAGGGTGACCTCGGGCCGCCTCATCCATAGATCGATGACTACTGGGCCGACCCCATCAGCTGTTTCGACAGCACTGCAGGTTGCAATTTTTCCTCGGAACCGCACGGTATTTTCATTGCTAATCCCACACAGTATGTGACTCAAATCCTCAGGGGGAATACCGTAAGGGGACGGTGGTAAGCCACCGCCGCAGATAGAGGTAGCCACGGGAGCCTGGATGAAGGGCATAATTTTCAACGTCGCGGAAGCGACGGTCTCTGACGAATTTGGCGAAGACGCATGGGATGACTTGCTCGAGTCCGCTGGGCTGGATGGTGCGTATACTGCTCTCGGCGACTATCCCGTCGATCACTTGGTGGCCCTAGTTACGGCTGCCTCCGACAAACTTTCGCTACCGCCAGCGGACGTGATCAGATTCATCGGTCGTCGAGGCTTCCCTATCCTCATTGATAAATACCCTGATATGGCGGTGGGTCACAGTTCCGCACGTACATTCGTTTTGTCCTTGAATGAAGTGATTCACCCTGAGGTCCGCAAACTCTACCCTGGTGCAGACGTGCCAACCTTTGAGTACAGAGACAGCGGTAAAGGAGTCCTCGAGATCGAGTACGTCTCAAATCGACAGCTTTGTTACTTTGCCGAAGGACTCATTCTGGGTTGTGCGGATTACTTCGACGAGTCCATCGACATTTCACAGCCAACCTGTCAACACGATGGTGCGATCAGCTGTGTATTGCGCTTGCAATGGATAGCTAATGACTGAAGATGCGGAACAGTCGCGGCTGGAACGCCGTTTGGCGCGTGAGCGGACGGCTCGGTCAGAAGCAGAAGCTGTTGCAGAGCGCGCGCTGCGGAATCTGTATCTCAGCAACCGTAACCTCGATCTCTTGGGTAAGGTCGCCGCGATTGCCAACCGCTCAACAGCTATTGATGATGCGCTCCGAGACACACTACCGATATTGGTTGAGTTAGGACCGTGGGACAGCGGTCAGGCGTACTTGCTGAGAAGTGATGCAGCAGGTATTGAACTTGAGCTGGAGCTAGTTCGGGGACATGGAAATCTGATCGGAGGTGACTCCCTCAGTTCAACCGATTCACAGGATCAACAAGACACCACCGCTGATCTAGCAAGTCTTGCTCTCATCGAGCCCACATGGGTCGATGACGTGACCCAGAATCGTTACAGCGTGGACGGAATCCGACTAACCGAAGGTGCTGCTTGCGCTTTCCCCATAATCGCCAACGGTGACGCGGTCGGAGCTATCGTCCTCTTTTCTTTAGCACCATCGAAGGCGGATGGTGGTTTCACAGACCGCGCCAGCGTCTTGGCTCGGCAGTTGGGTCAAGTCGTGGAGCGTGAAACTCGAATTGCGAAGAAAGAGGAGGCACAAAAAAGACTGGCTCAAGAAGTCGAGTTAAGGACCGAAGATTTGCTTCGAGCACGCAACCGAAATCAGCAATACGTTCATGCGCGTGAGTCACTACAGGCCACGTTAAGTCACGAACTCTTGACTCCCCTACATGCCGTCATAGCCGCCACCGAGCAGGCCAAAGGGTCCCAGCCCGAGGATCTTGGGGAATTTTGTGACATCGTTCAGGTGTCGAGTGAGAAATTACGTGGTCAAATCATGAGGCTGATGGGCCTTATGGCGTACTCAGCTCAAGAGGTAAGCCCAGTCAAAGCTGTACCTCTGGCTGTTCTCGAACCATCCATCGATGAGTTCACTGAAATTCTTGAATCGCAAAATCGTCAGATAGGAATAAAGACCAGTTCGGTGGCCAAATCGGAATTCATTTTTGATCGATCCGCACTGACTGCTGCCTTCGAGGCAACTATGTCTCTGGTTATTGCAAATACGAACGGCCCGCTTAAAGTTTCGCTGACAGTGACCGGAGGAAATATCAGTATCGCAATTTCCGGTACCGACCGATCCGAGCATGTAAGCACAACGAAGATTGTGGAGCAGATTGTCGAGGCCGCCGGAGGTTCAGCCACCGAAAAGACAAAAGACAACCGTTATCTCGTGACTTCACGGATACCCGCTGCGTCAGCTGATCTTGAGCGTCGCGGAACGGGTCGCAGGGTGCTGCTCGTTGATGACACTGAAGTAGCTCGACACTTAGGCCGTGGCATGTTGCAGTCACTTGGATACGAGGTCGATGTAGCCGCGGACGGGCTGGCAGCCATTGAGAAAATGTCCGACCACAGTTACGCGCTCATCCTTATGGATATTGGCATGCCTGGACTCGACGGATTTGAGGCCACACGCGCCATCCGACTAGGGCAGGCTGGAAGCGCTGCCGCCAACACTCCAATCGTTGCGCTCACCGCCTTGACCAGCTCGACTGATCGATTACGAAGTCATTTGGCGGGTATGGACGACTTCATCTCCAAACCTTTCACCCGCGATGAAATCGAGTCTGTGATTTCACGATTCATGGCGAAACAACCTAGTTCGGGATAACCGGGATTCGGCCCCAACAACAGTCAGTTTTCTTTCTCGCTTCGCTCGTTCTATTCTGCGCCAGTGGAAATAGAGTTTGGCAACATCGTCTGGGAGCTCGAACTCGACTCTGCCGAAGAGCGCGCGCTGGCGATCACCGGCTTCGTAATCTTACTTCTGATCGTCGCCACTATTGCCAATCGAATTCGAATGTCGGCGCCGCTGCTGCTCATCCTGGTAGGGATAGGAATCTCGCTCGTCTATCGAGATATTCCCGATCTTCCACCTGAATTGGTATTAGTCGGAATTCTTCCGCCACTGCTCTACGGAGCGGCATACAACACGTCCTTTATCGATTTCCGAAACAAAAAATGGAGTATCGGATCACTCTCGGTGGGATTAGTAATCTTCACCTCGTTGATCGTGGGAGTCGTCACCCATCTAGTCATCCCCGATATCTCGCTCGCAGCCGGTATTGCTTTAGGCGCTGTGGTGTCCCCGCCGGATGCAGTCGCAGCAACAGCGGTAGCGAAACGCGTGGGGATGCCCACGTCCATAGTCCAGATTTTGGAAGGTGAATCGCTAGTCAACGACGCCACTGCGCTAACCACGTTGCGTGCCGCAATCATCGCAGTTTCCGCTACCTTTTCATTCGCTCAGGTCAGCTTTAATTTCATAGTCGCGGCAGGCGGCGGCGCATTGATCGGCTACGTCATTGCTCAAATTGCAATACCC
>JAOZTQ010000121.1 GCA_029939085.1 Candidatus Nanopelagicales bacterium | reverse complement strand
AATTGTGTGCTGAATCGGGTGATCCTGGATAAGAACGTCGTTGTTCCCGACGGCTGTGAGATCGGAGTTGATCTCGAGGCTGATCGGGAAAAGTACACCGTGAGCCCGGGTGGGGTAGTAGTTCTGGGTAAGGGACAACGCGCGGAGTAAACCGCCGTATTCTGCCACTGTGGCTAAGGTATTGATCACAGGAGCAGCCGGGGGACTCGGCCGTGCGTTACAAGACGCGTTTCAGGCTCGAGGACACACAGTCGTAGCTACGGACCACAGCGATGCTCAGCATGTGCTTGATGTCCGAGATGCTGATGCATGTCGCCGATTGGCAATGGAGTTCCAACCAGATGTGTGGATAAACAACGCTGGTGTCTTGGGCTCGGGGTCGGCACCCACACAGCCCGATGAAGAGATTCGCCGAGTTATCGAGGTAAATCTGCTGGGTTGTATCAACGGTACTCGCGCGGCTTTGGAAGTTATGTCCCAACGAGGCACGGGACACATCATTAATGTCGGTTCTTTGGGATCATGGGTTCCGGTCCCCGGTGAAGCGGTCTACGGTGCCACCAAAGCGGGGGTTCTGTCCTACAGCCTCGCTCTCATTGGAGAACTGGCAGCGACCGGTCAACGAGGAATTCGGGTGAGCGTGGTGTGCCCGGACGGGATGCTCACCCCAATGTTGCGGAAGACGATCGCAGACCCGCACACCGCAATGTCATACAGCGCACCACAACTCGCGGATCCCGATGAGGTCGCACATCAGGTCGTCGAGTTACTTGCGAAACCACGTCTTGTGATTAGCATCCCACGATGGCGAGGTGCATTGGTTCGCGCGATGGCGGGGATCCCCGATCGATTACTTTTCCTGGCACCTGTTTTTGAATCGTTGGGTCGACGCCAACAGCGCAAAGTGCAGCAACAGTTGCTCAGTGAGAAAGCCATCGATTCCTAGGCATAAAGTCTTGGGCATAAGGATGGACGAAAGTGGGTTGCTATAACTATGGGAACCGTCGTAGATCTTGACATCTCCGGCATGAGTTGCGCCTCGTGTGCCAGCCGAATCCAAAAAAAGATTAATGATCTTCCTGGAGCGGAAGGTTCCGTTAACTTCGCAACCAATAGCGCCCGAATCGAGTTAGATCCCGAAAACTGCAGTCTCGATAGCGTCATTGATTTGGTGGATGACTTGGGTTACGAGGCGCGCCGGCATGTCTCCGAGTTTGCCCCGCAAGACTCAACGTCCAGTTCGGATGACGCTGATTCGGAGCACAGTGAACATAGTCATCATGCAGGTTCGGCGGCTGACCTGAAAAGAAGACTGATAGTTGCGGCCCCACTAACTTTTGTGGTGGCCACATTAGGAATGGTCCCAGCTCTGCACTCGCAAACGTGGTCGATCTGGACTGCTGTTGTGTTGTCAGCCCCCGTAGTGTGGTGGAGCGGCTGGCCGATACACCAATCGAATCTGCGCGGTTTACGGCATCGATCCGTGGGAATGGACACTCTGGTCTCATTAGGTGCCTCAGTCGCCTGGTTTTGGTCGCTTTATCAAGCGATATCCGGTGGTCGCGAAGTTTATGCCGAGGTTTCAGCGGTTGTCATAACCTTCGTACTTCTGGGTCGTTGGTTGGAGGCACGAGCTACCGATACTTCTGTCGATGCTGTGGCTGCACTTTCCCGGTTACAGGTTGATCGAGTGACGCTACTGAACGCGAATGGTGACGAGGAATCAGTTCCATTGTCACAGCTAACTACCGGCGACCACTTCGTCGTGCGTCCTGGTGAAAGAGTCGCGACTGATGGTTTCGTAACTGAGGGCCGTACTGCGGTTGATCTGAGTCTGGTGACCGGGGAGTCGGTCCCGGTAGAAGTCGAGATCGGTAGCGAAGTTGTCGGTGGCTCAGTCAACGGATCTGGGCGGGTAGTTGTTGAAGCGACCGCAGTTGGTTCCGATACGGTCCTCGCCCGCATCGCCGCTTTAGTGAAACAGGCTCAGGCGGGTAAGGCCCCGGTTGAGCGTTTGGTTGATCGGATTGCGGGAGTTTTCGTTCCGATCGTATTGCTTTTGTCCTTGCTCACTTTGTCTGGCTGGCTGCTGTTTGGGGATGACGTTAGTTTCGCGATTTCCGCCGCTGTTGCTGTGCTAGTTATTGCGTGTCCCTGTGCTTTGGGGCTGGCGACGCCGACAGCTCTGGTAGCGGGTACTGGTCGGGGTGCACAGCTTGGAATTCTTATCAGAGGTCCCGAGGTGCTGGAGGCTGCTCAAGCAGTCCGTAGCGTCGTTCTGGATAAGACGGGAACGGTCACCACAGGCAAGTTAGTCGTAGAGTCGATTACCGGCGGCACCGTCGAGCAGCGTCGCGCTGTCGCTGCGGTTGAATCGTATTCGGAACATCCGATCGCACGAGCGATAGCGGCCGATCTCAATGATGGTGCGGAACTTCCGAAGGTCTCCGATTTCTTAGCTCAACCGGGTGTAGGAGCCGCCGGTGTTGTTGAGGGGGTCCGGATCGATATTGGAAAGATTACTGATCAACTCGTTCTGGACGGATCGCTCGCATCGGCCACAGCGGATGCGATTCAGTCCGGCGCAACTCCGGTGCTCGCGAAGTTTGACGACGTCCCAACAGTGGTGATTGTGCTCGCCGACACCGTAAAACCTTCGAGCAAACTAGCGATCGAGCAGTTGCATGGGATGGGGCTGACCCCGATTTTGCTTACTGGTGATCGAGAAAGTACCGCTGTCGAAGTCGGGCGTGCAGTTGCGATCAAGGAAGTGATTGCTGACGTAGCCCCCGAGGAAAAAGTGATGGAAGTTCGTCGTCTGCAACAGGACGGTACCGCGGTAGCGATGGTGGGAGATGGCATCAACGATGCGGCCGCATTAGCTCAGGCAAATCTCGGAATAGCAATGGGTGCTGGCACCGATGCTGCTCGTGAGGCGGCCGACATCACGGTAGTTAACTCGGATTTGCAGTCGGTAGCAGATGCTATTGCGCTCGCCCGCAAAACCTGGCGAACTATCAAGCAAAACCTCGGATGGGCATTTGGTTACAACCTTGCCGCTATCCCACTGGCGATGAGCGGCAGACTCTCCCCAATGATCGCTGGTGGAGCTATGGCGCTATCCAGCGTTCTCGTGGTTGGTAACTCAATGCGGCTGCGTCGCTTCGACCCCCATCGTGACGCGACTAAGCAGCGTTAGGGCTGGGGAATCAAGCCACCCAGGTCGGGATCGATTATGTCCTTAGGCTTCTTAACGTCCACTGGAACACCGAAGTTAGAGAACTCGAATGTAGAGGCCACACCCGAGGTTGTTCCGGCGTCCGTCGTACCAGATACCTCTTGGCTCACCTTCACGATTCGATCCTGATCGTCTATCCAGACGTCAATGACCGCGTCTTTACCGAGATCTCGTAACGCACCTTGGGTTCCCTCGAGGTCCTCGGCGCTTAGTCCCAAACTCTTGAGAGCAGTCTTGATATTGAGGGTGCCGCGGTAGTGAGTGGTGGTGACATCGTTGATGGTCTCCTGTCCGACCTCTTCCACATCACCGAGTTTGCGTAAGGTTCCCAGCAAATCCACCGGTACACCTGTGCTGACTCCGGTTACAGCAGGGGCTTCAATCCAGCCTTCTCCGAGGAACGGCACCGAGGCATATGCGGTCTCATCGACCACTCTGAGCTTTATTTCGGTGCCGGCTCCTAAAAGATCGGCACTGAGGACGCCTTCGAAGTTTTCTGATGCGAAGTCGACCTTGCCGTTTAGGTCCAGCTCAGTCGCAGAGCCACCAGTGATGATCTCAACCGAACCAGCCATTTCGGCACTATCCGCAGACTTTGTCGTCTGGGCAGCTTGCTTAACTGTCGCCGCGTAGGCGCCGTTAGAAGACTGCTCACTCGCAGCCGGGTCGGCAGCGGGGGTGGGTTCGGCAGATGTGCATCCAGCCAGAGCGAGACCAACGATAGCCACTATTGCCCCCGATGTGATTAATCGCGCCCTACTCATATTTCCTCCCGGTGTTACTTATCAGTGTATGACGGGGTTGAGTGCGCAGAAGTTCCGGTAGTGGAATATCGGACCGCACCGGTGAGAGATCGAGGAACTAGAAGTCGTCAGTATCGACCACTGCGCGCTCTTTCGTTCGCGACGACAACCAATCCTTTACCGCTACATGTGCCGGGTGGTCGCCATATTGCCGTAAGGCCTCACGATCTTCGTGCACCGTCACCAAGACCAGATCGTGTGCCGCATCACCACGATTGTGATCCGAGCCCACCTTTACTGATAAAAGTCCTGGTACTTGGCCCATCATGCCGTTGAGACGTTCGCGGGCTTCGGTCACATCAGCAGCATCGTGGAAGCGAAACATTACAACGTGCGTCGTCATTGTGACGCCCTCCTATCAGGGTCCAGTTAGATTTCGTGCCGTTCCACCGACTCGATCTGCCACCCGGTCTTTTTGACAGTGCGGTGAACTACAAGGATCCCACCGGGTGGCAGAGGTTTAGTCATGGCGGCCGCCTGATCAGGTGGCAGCGCCTTGATTAAGGGATCGACAAGTAGCGGCAATACAGGTCGGTGTGAGCACACCAACAATGATCTTCGGCTCTCCATTAACTGCTCGATCGCGGACGCGGGTTCCCGTGGATCAGATTTTGCGACTTCCTCGCTGAGGGCAGGATCTTCCTTTATTTTGGCGCCCATCGATTGTGCGTACGGTTCGACGGTTTGCAAACAGCGAGTAGCAGTCGACGAAATGATTCGTTCACATCCGTAGGCAGCCAGGATGGAATTGAGATCTTTCGCTTTTGATTGGCCTTTGCTGGTGAGAGGTCTACGGTGATCCTTCCCATCAAAGTCGGAGCGTTTCTCGGCTTGAGTGTGTCGGAGGAGAACTAATGGGATGGTGCTTGGGAGTGCTGCGGCTCTCTCTAGATAGTCAGCGTCACGGGCGTAGGTCAGACGTTTTCGCGCTCGGTCCAACGGGACCCAGTCAATCTCGTCGACTTCGTTATTGGGATCAAAGCCGTT
>JAOZTQ010000120.1 GCA_029939085.1 Candidatus Nanopelagicales bacterium | reverse complement strand
TTCCGACTCGGTTTCGGTAGTGATTTAACCAACGAGTGGGTCAAATCACTACGTAGAAATTGCGGCGGGATCAATGGCTTTTACGTGTCGCGAACGCGAAAGGTGGTTACTCGCCGCGGTTGCAGGTTCCAAAATGACTGGCGCGACCATACGGCAGCCAGACTTGTCAGATAGCGGAGGCGACCGAATGGATAGGGCGAGTCACCGCGAAGGCAAGTTCGCGCTATTTCACGGGTTGCTGATCCGACTCGCCGGAGAAACCGGGGTCAGTGCTCTCGTCTGATCCGCTCGAATCTGCTCCGGTGAGTACGAAATCGGGGTTATCTCGCTTGCTGTAATCCGGTTCCTTACCGAGCTTGCTAGGCCACCAAGATTTCGGTCCAATCTCGAGGATCAGGCCAGGAACAAGGAGTGATCGAACGATGAACGTGTCGATCAAGACACCGACCGCTACCAGGAATGCGATCTGGAACAAGAACAGCAACGGCAGGACCGCCAAAGCGCTGAAGGTAGCTGCCAGAACAAGCCCGGCCGATGTGATGACGCCACCAGTTACCGCGAGAGCTCGGAGCATGCCGGCCCAAGTTCCGTGAGTCGCGGTCTCCTCCCTCGCTCTCGTCATCAAGAAGATGTTGTAGTCAATACCTAGGGCTACCAAAAAGACGAAGGAGAACAGTGGAACTGAGGGGTCAGCGCCAGGAAGCCCAAGCAAGTCGAACACTATGGCGCCGAGACCCAGTGTGGCCGCGAAGGACAACACCACGGTTCCGATGAGGACGATCGGTCCGGTGACCGCCCGCAGCAAGAGCATAAGCACTATCAAAATGACGATGAGGACTATGGGAATGATCTTCCTGACGTCCTGCTTCGCCGTCTCGACCGTGTCGAACTGAGCAGCAGTCGGGCCGCCGACAAGAGCATCAGTTGAGACAGAGTCGAGTTCTGATCGCAGCAACGCAACTGTCTCTTCGGCAGCAATTGAGTCAGACGCGTCTGTCAGTGTCACGTTGAGAAGTACTCGACCGTCTACGACCAAGGGCTCACCGGCTCCTGGCGGCCCATCGCCTTGTGCAGTCGTCAGTGGGAAGACCTGTGCGATGCCGGGTGTCGATTCGATGACCTTGGTGACTTCCGCCACCGTGTCTTCTGGCGCTATAACGATAGTCTCGCTACCCGAGCCCGCGGGGAAGTGTCGTTCGAGCGCCTCCTGAGTCGAGGTGGATTCCACCTCAGTTGTAAAGAAGTCGGATGAAGGCACTCCATCGGCCTTGAACGATGGCAAGAAGAGAGCAAGGCCCGCCAAAACAACCGCAACCGTAATCCACACCGCTCGGAAGCGTCTACCGACGAATCGAGCAATTCCTGCCCAGATTCCACTTGCTTCGTTTCCAACGGTTCCGAAGCCTGGTCGGAACGGCCAGAACACGGCTCGTCCCAGCAGCACCAGAATCGCGGGTAAGAAAGTGAGACACGAGAGCATGGCAAAGCCAATCCCGATTGCAGCCACCGGACCGAGACTCTGGTTCACTTTCAGATCGCTAAGTAGCAGCATGAGTACGCCGAGAATGACGGTGCCGCCGCTGGCCAAGATTGGTTCGATTACGCCTTTCCAGGCAGCTCTCATTGCGTCGTACTTTGATTCGTATCGCCGCAATTCCTCGCGGTATCGAGAAACCAAAAGTAATGCGTAGTCAGTCGCGGCACCGATGACCAGGATGGAAAGAATGCCTTGTGCTTGGCCGTTGAGCGTGATGATGTCGTTTGCCGCAAGCGCGTAGACGACGGCTGACGCGACTCCGAGTGCCATCACTGACGACAGCAAAACGAAAAAGGGCAGGATGGGACTGCGATATACCACCAGCAAAATGATGAGTACCACGCCTAAGGCGACCAGCAAGAGAAGTCCATCGATACCGCCGAAGGCCTCGGTTAAGTCGGCGAGGAATCCTGCAGGCCCGCCAACGAAGGTTGTCACGCCCGCGATTGGGTTGGCTTCGACCTCGGCCCGAACCGACTCGACAACCGCCGCGGTTCGCTCGCCGTCGCTGCCATCCACCGGAAGGAAGGTGACGGCTGCCTGCCCGTCATCGGATGGAACCGCACCAGTTTCAGAGGTGGTTACACCTTCGATCTGAGTGAGTTCACTGCTCTGTTGTTGGATCTGGGCCAGTTGCTCTGGCGTCAGCTGACCGGACTCGGACTCGTAAACCACGACAGCCGGAACAGATTCATCGTCGGCGAACTCTTGTTGCTGTTTCGCGACTACGGTTGATTCGGCGCTTTCTGGGAGGAAGAGCAACTGGTCGTTGACCTGAACCTCCGCCAACTTCCCGGCGTACGAGCCGAAGGCGCCACCGACGCCTAACCACACCAGTAAGAGAACAGCAGGTATGAGCCACCTCAATCTCCGAGTTTTCTTCGGACTTTCGGATGGTGTCGTCGCCGTAGCCGCTTGATCCATATTCTCCGCCACGTATTGAAGGTACCGATTTGTTAGGAAATCGCATATTTACCATGAGGAATCCTTGGTGTTGACGCGATCATCTGCGGTTTAGCTGTGTCTAGACCCGGGGGTCGCGCCGGGGTGGGCAAATCGGGCACAATAGGCATATGGCGAATCAGGCGGGATCCGGGGAGCTTCCGCAGGGCGCAGACCCTGTAGCAGCAAATGAAGACTCGGTAACGCGAGTTGCCCCTCCCCTTAGTTCTGTGCCGACCACACGCAATGTCTTCATGGCAGGCTGGGTGACCGGACTCACCGCAGCAATTGTGTGTCTAGTTATTCGTCTGGTAGCCACGCTATTCGGAGTCGATTTCGCGGTGCAGCAACCGTTCCGAGGAGCAGAGGTCGGACAACTTGAAGAAGTTCCCTGGGCAGCGACACTGGTGCTGCCACTTATCGCGGGAATAGCCGGGGCCGCCATAGCGGCTATCTTTCTTAACGTTAAGGGCTGCCGGCATTGGGTTTTCTGGCTCGGGACGCTGGCGCTGCTGATCTCCCTGGCTTCACCCTTGACCCAACCCGACAGTGTTCTTTGGTCCACTCGTATTTGGCTCGCGGTAATGCACGTGGTTGCGTGGGCCATCATCGTGCCGCAGATAGCGCGGGTCGTCGGAGATAGTGACCCGCGGGTGACCGCGGGATATCGCGAGGACTGAGCGAACGCTAGCTGGCTTCGCCGCCGAGATCACGCTCGTAGGCATCCATCATGATTTGCGTCGTCCATTGATCCAGCCGAGTGAGGCGAGCCATGAGTTCCGCCACAGCACGCGTCACGCTGGGGAGACTTGCTGCGGTACCAGCCGCTTCACCGGCAAGTATGCGTACTCGCAATAGCTCGTCCTCGAGCGCTTCATGCTCATCGTCAATGCGACGGATTTGGGAACTTAAATGGGGTGCGTCCTCAGTGAGCTGCTCCCGAAGGCCGCGCCACATCTGCTCTCCCTCAACCATTAACCGCGTGGAAAGATCATCCAGCTGGATCGTCAGGTCGACCCACCACTGAGCGACATTGCTGCTGTGCTGCAGCAGGCCGTCGATACGTTCGGAGGCAACGGAGACCGCAGAGCGGGTTTGCTCGGGCAGTAGAAACATTGTTGTGCTCATGGTGTCCTCCTAAGGTTTGTTAGGTGTCCTTAGACTTACCTACCGTCGGTGTCGAAACCACGCTGAGATGCTCCCAACTTGGTCGCAGTTCTGTCACTGGACCTGATGGGTTGACCTAAATGGCGCAGTTTGCCCGTTTTTCGGTTGCGTCAATGCGGTTCGAGAGACCCTCTGAATCGGAAAAAAGCGTCTCACAATCCAGACAGAGTGACTGTCATGATCTGCCCGTAAACGGACTTTGCTGGGTGTTGTTGTGAGCTAGTGGGTGCTTACCTGTGTGACATACTCGGACGGTGTCTGGCGGTACTCAACATGTTGCGCTGGTGTGCTGGGGATTTCCGCCGTTTCGAGGTTCCGGTGCCTTTCGGCCGTTAGCCATAGCCAATGCATTGGTGGCTGAGGGTGCGGATGTCACAGTAATCGCAGCTAATCGCGAGGTATTTCTTACCCATTACGGCGCGGATGTCAGTCTCGAGTCCATGATCGACCCACGAGTCGAGGTCGTTCGCGTTCCTTTCTTCCCCAACCGTTCCTGGCCGCTGGTTAATGATTGGTCTGCGCCAGAAGCGGCGGCCGGGCGACCAGGTGGTGCCAAGGAAAACCCTGCCGGTCGCATCTTTCCCGAACTCGTTTACAGCGAATGGCTTCCGAGAGTTTCTCGAGAACTCGCGGCGCTGAACGACCGGAAACCTATATCGGTGGTGCTCGGCACCGGGGCTCCGTATGTCGACCTAGAAGCCGCAGCTCAGTTACATCTCGAACAGGGAATCCCTCTGATTTTGGACGACCGTGATTGCTCCATTTTCGATGTCTATTCGGGGGAGCAATCTCCGATGCAGGCGGAACGGCAAGTTTTTTTCGAACGGTGGCTTCACGGTTGCTCTGAAATGTGGTTTGTGAACCCACCGATTGCCGAGCGGGTCCGAGAACTTTTCCCCGAAGATGCGGCCAAAGTGCACGTTGTCGAGAACGGTTGGGACTCCGCTGCAGTTGAACCAGAAAAGATTACAAGCCATCCAGGCGACCGGATCAAAGCAGCCTATATCGGCCTGGTGGCGACCAAGTTCCCGCTTGCGGACGTCATCAAGGCTTGGCACGACGTGGCCCAGTCCGATCCGCAGGTTGAACCACTCCGGTTTATCGGTGCCTTA
Organism: Candidatus Nanopelagicales bacterium; assembly: GCA_029939085.1. Taxonomy (GTDB): domain Bacteria; phylum Actinomycetota; class Actinomycetes; order S36-B12. The sequence continues at coordinate 290 of JAOZTQ010000120.1, read as the reverse complement.
GGGTTCGAGGTCGACTCCGCACGATGGCAGAAGGCTGAGGCGACCATTGCTGAAGCGCCTGACTCCGAGTGGCGTGGTCACGTGTCGAGAGCTGAGTTGCCGGAGGAATACGCGGATCTGGACGTCTTGATTTTTGTTAAGGAGGGCGGTGAGTATGTCACCGGTGGAAAACCGTACGAGTACGCTGCGACTGGACTTCCTATCGTGGCGCTGGTTGACGAGACAAGTGACGCCCTAAGGGTCCTGAAAGATTATCCGCGCCTTTACCAGGCGCCCCCCAACGATCCGGT